>JAEZBW010000689.1 GCA_023426765.1 Bacillota bacterium | reverse complement strand
TTTCTCATCCAAATCCCATACACCCTCCAGCGGAAATATGGTATATTCGTAATAACCGGCAGGTTCCAGCCCTTTCTTCGGCAGCATTTTTACCCCGTATGCAAGGCTGTACAGTACGCCCACTGCTTCAGCGAAAGCATCGCCGTTTGGGTTCCCTCTCCCATCAAGCATGAAGAAACCCATCGACGGGACTTTGATGAACTCCGGATTTGTTTTTGGCATATAAAGAGCTTTCTCGTCTTTCTTCCATTCTTTTTTCATAGTGTCCCCTGCTTTCATATTGCTTGGTGTAATAAATAGATTATAACAAATTAATACGACAGCAGTTTGTCCTATTCAAAAGAATTAATTGCCGACTCCCCGGGTTAAAGCATTTTCAACAGCTTTCAAAATCACCTTGCTGCTGGAGGTAGCTCCCGAAACAACGTCAACATCAAGCGACTGAGCTTCAACGATTCTATCGGGAATAACCTCTGCCGGAGCGCCTTTCCCATTGTCATGGCTTACAAGTTCTATCTCTTTGATTTGATGATCCTTCACAATCACCTTTATATCCACCGATACCAGCAAGGTTTTACAACTGCCTTCGTAGGTGCCGTCCGGAACCTTTGTCAAATCTACACTGTTAATCTGTATTGCATCAACCTGCCTGCGATAATTTCCAACCATTGAAAACATGGCGATTCCTATCCCTGCGAGGATAATTACAATAACAGCAATGATATATACGCCAACACGCTTCTTTTTCATATACACACCTGCCTTTTTTCACTTATTACGCTTTTATCAGCACTGTGTCTGAATGGTTGGGTGATAAATACCGGTAAGTAAATCCATACAAAAAAACAACCGCTGAACAGGCATGTACTTATGAGCACTGTCAGCGGTTTATTCAAAAGATTCGGGGGAGAATCCTTTTTGTAAGTGTTTGGAGGGTATGTTTCATCAAAACAATCGGTAAAACCAAAGCGGAGATATCCCACCTTATAATAAACCCTTGCCCCCCATGTCAATAGAGCTTTAAGAGGGGGATATCCCGCAGCATACAAGAAAATGATGTCTCAATTTCTCCATGTTTCAAAACCAATCTTGTATATCTATTATATACCATTACATTTCTATTTTAAACACCTTTTTATAACAATTTTTTTTCTGTAATTATTACATTTTTATTGATTGTACGATCTCAACTCAATCAAAGATAAAAAACCTGGAAAAAGCTTCCCCGGGTTCGCGTGAGATGAACTGCAGCCATTTGGGGGATTACCCTTTTAAAACACCTGTCGACAATATATAAGTTGTGTTGCCTGGATGGAACTTATCGCATCTTGTTCTTGTTTGCACTCAATAAAGCAGATGGAAAGGCAGTATTCTCCTCATCTGATATCTTTATCTAGTCAGCTTTGTTAAAGTAAGCAGTATCACTTGCAAAGTAATGCCTTTTTTTCTATACTATAACCAGATAACCTTAAAAAAGCGAGGTTATGGAAAGGAGAACGAACATGGGATTAATTCAAGCTGCGTTAGGTGCGGCAGGCGGTGTTCTTGCTGATCAATGGAAGGAATATTTCTACTGCGAAGCCATGCCGGAGGATGTTTTGGCTATTAAAGGGTGGAAGCGTGTTTCGGGCCGTTCGTCCAATACAAAAGGAGAAGACAATATTATTACAAATGGCTCGACGATCGCCGTAGCAGATGGACAGTGTATGATAATTGTCGAACAGGGAAAAATATTGGATGTTTGTGCGGTGCCTGGTGAATACATATTCGATGCCAGCGGAGAGCCTTCACTTTTTGCCGGCGGTTCATTCAAGGACAATGCGCTCGCTTCATTGCAGAGTGTCTGGGAACGATTTAAGTTCGGCGGCATCCCCGGAAAAGATACACGTATTTACTATTTCAACACAAAGGAGCTCATAGGAAACAAGTACGGTACCGCGAACCCTGTTCCCTTCCGTGTTGTAGATAAAAACATCGGACTGGATATTGATATCGCCATCCGTTGCTTTGGTGAGTACAGCTATAAAATAGTAAATCCAATTTTGTTTTATACCAATGTATGCGGCAATATTCAAACCTCTTATGTGCGCAGTACCATTGACGCACAGTTAAAGAGCGAACTTCTGACCGCACTTCAGCCTGCTTTTGCAAAAACCTCCGATATGGGTATTCGTTATTCGTCCTTGCCTGGTCACACGATGGAGCTGGCCGACGCACTGAATGAAGTGTTGTCCTCCAAATGGCGTGATCTTCGCGGCATTGAGATTGTTTCTCTGGGCGTTAGCTCAGTTAATGCCAGCAAGGAAGACGAGCAGATGATTAAGGATCTGCAAAAGAACGCTGTTATGCGCGATCCTACCATGGCTGCTGCAACCCTGGTTGGTGCACAGGCTGATGCGATGAAGGCAGCAGCATCGAACCAGAGCGCCGGCTCAGCAATGGCCTTTATGGGCATGAACATGGCTGCAAATGCCGGCGGCATGAACGCTCAAAACCTGTTCGCGATGGGCCAGCAGCAGGCAGCTGCGGCTACTCCGGCTTCTGCTCCGGC
Organism: Bacillota bacterium; assembly: GCA_023426765.1. Classification (GTDB taxonomy): domain Bacteria; phylum Bacillota; class Clostridia; order DSM-8532; family DSM-8532; genus JAAYJG01. Next base: position 5,460 of record JAEZBW010000689.1, on the reverse strand, counting down.
AGCTTCAGGTTGGACATGTCCCTGCGGAGCTAAAGGAAACCAGGGCAAATTCTGTTCGAATTGCGGAAAGCCTCAGGCAACAGACGGATGGGTTTGCTCCTGTGGGGCGACGAGCCAAGGGAAATTCTGCACCGAATGTGGTAAGCCCAAACCAGCAGGCGTTCCCCAGTATAAATGCGACAAGTGCGGCTGGGAGCCTAAAGATAAGGCCAACCCTCCCAAGTTCTGCCCCGAGTGCGGTGACCCCTTTGATAGTGGAGACATCCAATAATTCACCAGCAAAATTGTTACCCTTCACGAAAAAGTAACCCGGGTTTAGAATCATCAGCCATTGGGATCTGTGATGAAAGCAGATCCCAATGGTCATTTAATTTTTCCTAAGAACCCTGCCTCAGAGCGTATTTTAACCCTTCAGGTAAAAATCGTGTCGTGGACTGACCCTGTTTTACTTTCAGCGGCAGGTTTTCAACCAGAAAACCTGTACTTTGTGAATGTAAACACACCCAAGGATGATATTCTTTCTTGATGATGAACCCGAGCTGTTTGTACCTGTTTTTCGAGAAAGGCATTGGATGCAGACTGTTCATTTTAAGATGGTAAGGAAAGCGAGGAATGATCGATGGCAATGTTAGAGTATAAATGCCTTCATTGCGGCGGTGCGATTCAATATAATCCCGGAACGAATGAGCTGGTATGCCCCTATTGCGATTCTGTGATGGACATTGCAGCACTGCAGGATATGGATGAGGCAATGAGTCAGCAGCAGGATCCGGAAGCTATAAAATGGGGCTATGAGGGGAATGAATGGCAGAGCAGTGAACAGGAAGGCATGGTCATGTACAGCTGCCAGTCCTGCAGCGGAGAGATTATTGCAGACCAGACACTGGGCGCAACCTCTTGTCCTTTTTGCGGCAATCCGGTGGTGATCACCTCCAAATTTGCCGGAATGCTGCGCCCCGATATGGTGCTCCCTTTCAAGTACGGTAAAAAGGAAGCCCTGGATGCACTGCAAAAGCACTATGTCGGTAAAAAGCTGTTGCCGGGTGTGTTTAAAGACAGAAACCACCTCGAAGAGATAAAAGGGGTTTATGTTCCCTTTTGGCTTTTCAATACGGATGCCAATGTTCATATCCAGTATGATGCAACAAAAATCCGCCATTGGAGCGACAGCCGCTACAGTTACACTGAAACCTCTACATTTCGTATTTTACGTTCCGGAGAAATCGGATTTAATCAGATTCCCGTGGACGGTTCGAAGGCGATTGACGACACCCTGATGGAATCAATAGAGCCGTTCAATACAGCTGAAGCGGTAGATTTTCAAACCGCATACCTGGCCGGATACTTCGCGAACAAATTTGATGTGGATGCAAACCAATGCGCCCCGCGTGCCAATGACCGTGTAATAAACAGTGCCATATCAGCGTTCAGAAACACCGTTGTCGGCTATAATTCAGTGATACCGGTACATTCAAACATACAGCTGAAAAATAACAATGTCCATTATGCCCTGCTGCCGGTTTGGTTATTATCCACAAGCTGGGAGGGTAAAAACTTCATCTTCGCAATGAATGGTCAGACCGGCAAGTTCGCTGGTGACCTGCCTTTGGACAAGGCAGCCTATCGTTCCTGGCTGATTAAGATATTTGGGATTGCAGCGGTGTCACTGCTGGCCATTTCCCAACTTCTTATCGGTCTGTTGTAGGGGGTGTGATGATGAAAAGAAAGAATCGTTTTTTGATGGCTGTCATACTAACCACTTTGCTTATCACGGTTTTGCTGCCAACCGCTGCATTGGCTGATGATGAAAGACTGCCTCGTTATATCGACGACGTGGGGCTGTTATCCTCGGAACAGGCGCAAAGCTTAACTGCAAAGCTGGATGAGATCAGTGAAAGAAATCAGTTTGACACAGTGGTTGTAGTCGTTCCATCCCTTGATTACAGGGAAGCCCGGTTATACGCCGCAGATTTCTTTGAACAATACGGGTTTGGTTACGGCAAAGATATCGATGGTGCCATCCTGCTTCTGGCAATGAAAGACAGAGATTTTGGATTTGCCTCCTTCGGATACGGACTGGAGGTGTTTACCTCCTATGGACAGGATTATCTGGATCAGCTGGTATTGCCCTATTTGAGAGAGGATCAGTATTATGAGGCCTTCATCGCTTATGCGGATGCTGTGGATGATTTTATTGCACAAGCGGATGCCGGTACTCCTTATGATAAGGGTTCTATCCCTAAAAATGCTGATGAGGTTCGAAAATCCCGCCTGATTTGGGGGGCGATTTCCCTGGTGTTGGCATTGGTCATTGCCTTAACGGTAACAGGCGTGTGGAGAGGACAGCTTACTTCCGTGAGGAAGGATGATCTTGCCGCTGCTTATTTCCGTGAGGGCAGCATGGTTTTAACCGATCAGAGGGATATTTTCCTTCATCGGCGTGTGCATAAGGTAAAGCGTGAGTCCGGCAGCAGTTCGGGCGGCGGAAGTTCATTCAAAAGCTCCTCTGGCCGCAGCTCCACTGGGCATAGCGGGAAGTTCTAACCTATCCTCAAAATGATAAGGCCCTCACTGATAATCAGTGGGGGTTTCTTATTGATCTTCCAAAACACCTGCCGACAATATATACTTATCATATAAAATTGGATGTTTTTACTCATGTGAAAAAACGAATTGAAACTTATAGATTTCAAACCCGAAAAAACACCAGCACAGAAAGGGATGGTTGTGATGGCACCTAAAAAAATTGGTATCATCGGATGCGGAGATATCAGCGGTATTTATCTTTCAAACCTGATCAGAGTTTTTAGAAACACCCGGGTTGCAGCCTGTGCATGCAGAACCTTCGAGCATGCTGCTGCAAAAGCTGCAGAATTTGGAATAAGAGCCTGCTCAATCGAGGAACTGCTGCAAAATCCCGAGATTGAACTTGTTATCAATCTCACTACACCAAAAGCGCATTATTCAGTAAGCGATGCCATTTTATCCGCAGGAAAGCATTTGTATACTGAAAAACCGCTTGCAACCACCCGCGATGAAGGAAAGGCACTATTAAAGAAGGCACGGGAAAGAAACCTGATGATCGGATCAGCACCTGATACGATCCTGGGGGCAGGTATTCAAACCTGCCGCAAGCTGATCGAGGACGGCTGGATTGGAAAGCCCATCGCCGCTGCGGCATTTATGATGAGCCACGGCACCGAAAGCTGGCATCCCAATCCGGAGTTTTATTACCAGATCGGCGGTGGTCCGATGTTTGATATGGGTCCTTACTATCTGACAACCCTTGTGAATTTGATTGGCCCTGTTAAAAAGGTATCGGCATTTACCAGCATCACGTTCCCTCAGCGGGAAATCACCACCGAAAAGAACTATGGCAAGCTGATTGATGTGGAGGTTCCCACGCATGTGGCCGGGCTTCTTGAGTTTCATAGCGGCGCTGTTGGCACACTGATTACAAGCTTTGACGTTTGGGGAGCCCAGTTGCCGCGAATCGAAATATACGGTACGGAAGGGACGATCTCTGTCCCAGATCCGAATACCTTTGGAGGGCCTGTCAGGTTAAAGCGTAAAAATCATCCAGATTTCAGCGATATCCCGCTCAGTCATCCTTATGCCGAAAACAGCAGAGGGCTTGGTGTCGCTGAAATGATACACGCTCTGGAAACGAACAGGATCAACAGGGTAAATGGGGAGCTTTCCTATCATGTGCTGGATATCATGCACGGTTTCCACGATTCTGCCAACACAGGCAGGCATATCAGTTTGGAGAGCACCTGCCAAAAACCTGATCCGATGCCTGTTATGACACTGTAACAGTCATAAGGTTTCCCTTTAGTTCCTTCATTGCGCTCAGGATGACAAACATACTGCTAACCTCTGTTTTAAACAAACAAATGGGAAAGGGTTTTAACTTAAACCCTTTCCCTAATAAAATCAAACAATTGGGGATCTAATCAATCTGTTATATGGTGATTAAAATAAACCATCCGATAATTAAAAGACCTATCTGGCCAGCCAGCCTCCGTCCACTGCGACCGTATACCCGTTCACATAGTCGGACGCGGCTGATGCCAGGAAAACAACAGGCCCTTGAACGTCTGCAGGTGTTCCCCACCGGCCTGCCGGAATGCGCGCCAGAATATCTGAAGACCTTTGCTCGTCGGCACGGAGAGCGGCAGTGTTGTTAGTAGCCATATAACCAGGTGCGATGGCGTTGATATTGATATTATATTTTGCCCACTCGTTGGCCATAGCCCGGGTAATCCCCATGACACCGCTTTTACTGGCTGTGTAGGAAGGCACCCGGATGCCGCCCTGGAAGGAGAGCATCGATGCAATATTGATGATTTTCCCGCCGGAGCCCTGGCTGATGAACTGCCTTGCTGCAGCCTGGCTGAAGAAAAACACGGTCTTAAGGTTGATGTTGATTACATCATCCCAATCCTTTTCCGAGAAATCAATGGCATCGGTGCGGCGGATGATCCCGGCGTTATTCACCAGGATGTCAACCCTTCCAAAGGTCTCCACCGCCTTTTGAATAATTCCCGCAATCGGTTCGGTGGACATCAGGTTTGCTGTGATACCCAGGAACTTACCGCCGTTTGACTCAACGCGTTCCTTCGTCTCGGGCATTTCAACGTAATCCACGCCGACGATATCGGCGCCCGCTTCAGAAAGCGCCAGCGCTATCCCCTGGCCCAGCCCTGTGCTGGCTCCGGTGACGATGGCGACCTTCCCGTTTAATTTAAAACTATCCAGAATCATTATTCTTTCCTCCCATCAACACTTCGTTCATTCACAACCGGTTTCAATAAGGGAATGCCCATTGGGGATCATTCCACTGTTCCGCTTGTTGTATGCTTTTAACCTTCTTCGCTGCCTATTTCAGGGTGTTCATGGAAACTGCGTCCATATCGTCAAAGGTTTGGTTTTCACCGGCCATTCCCCAAATAAAGGTGTAATTGCTGGTGCCCACCCCGGAATGAATGGACCAGCTGGGGGATATCACAGCCTGTTCGTTGCCGACAATTATATGCCGTGTTTCTTCCGGTTCGCCCATCAAATGAATCACCCGGGTGTCTTCGTTCATGTTGAAATACAGATAAACCTCCATCCTGCGCTCATGAGTATGGCAGGGCATGGTGTTCCAGACATTGCAGGGCTCTAGAATTGTCAGACCCATCACCAGCTGGCAGCTTTTGCATACGCTCGGGTGCACATACTGATAAATCGTGCGTTCATTGGACTTTTCAGGTGAACCCAGATGCTTCGGATTTGCCTTGCTGATTTCTATTTTAACGGTTGGCCAGGCTGCATGCGCCGGAGCGCTGTTGATATAGAATTTTGCAGGGTTCTCCGGGTTTTCGCTTTCAAAGGAAACATCCTTAATGCCCATTCCGACATACAGTCCGTCCCGGGCATCCAGGATATAGTCCTGGCCGTCAAGCTTAACCGTGC
>JAEZBW010000684.1 GCA_023426765.1 Bacillota bacterium | reverse complement strand
GGATATCATGATCTGCGGTTATGTCCTGGCGAAAAAAGGGGAGAAGATCAGCAAGTCGAAAAATAATTCAGAGATGACGCCGCAATCTCTGATAGAGAACCATTCCGCGGATGCCATTCGGTATTGGGCAGCAAGCAGCAGGCTTGGCACAGATACGTTTTTCAGTGCGGACGATCTGGCGGTCAGTAAAAGGTTTCTGACAAAACTATGGAATGCGGCACGTTTTTCCATCTCTCAGCTGTCAGAACCCGAGTTGAACAGGGAAACCGAATACCTTCCGGTGGACAGATGGATCATGGAGCGCTGCAGACAGACAACCTTCGAGGCGGCCAGGTATTTACAACAATACGAAGTGGGCCTTGCACGGCAGGCTATGGATGATTTCTTCTGGAAGGACTTTTGCGATTATTATCTGGAAATTGCCAAGGAACGTCTGTACCAGCCCGAAACCCATGGGGTTGAAGAAAACCGTTCGGCCCGCCATGCGCTGTATTTCTGCATGCTGAACATCCTGAAGCTTTACGCGGTATTTGCTCCACATATCACCGAATATCTTTATCAGCAGCATTTCCGGTGCTTTGAAAAGACCTTATCCTTGCATCTGCTGACATGGGAAAAGGAGACCGGGGGAATTGACAGTAAAATCATAGATTTTGGGGATAAGCTGAAGGAAGTTATTGCAGATGTCAGGAAATATAAATCAGAAAATGCATTGTCGATAAAAGCGGAGATTGAAGAAATAACCATCAAAACCGATGCGGCGATGGAAGAATTGTTCCGAAAGACCATCGGAGACATCAAAGCCTGCTGCCGGGTAAAAACAGTGAAGTATTAATGTGACAGATCCCGTCCCCCTGTCACAAATACTTGCGCTCGGGTTTGTACTTCTTGAAAATGATGTCGATGTCCAGTTCGTCCATTTCCCGGACAAACTGCTCCCGACAGTCGCAGTCGCCTTTGCACAGGCATATCCTGGTGGCGATGATGGTTGAGTCCAAATCCTTGATAATATCATGCCGCAGCAATTCATATTTTGTTTTCAGCCTGCTGTATTTACCGGAAAAAACGAACAGAAACGCTCCCAGGATGACCCCCAGATACAGCAGAGTAAAATCAGATTTGCGAAGATAGGGAAACAATGTGCCGGAGAGGATTGGAGAGGTTCTGAAGTGTTGACTGTTGAAAACGATTGACACCAGCACAAGCCCAAGGGCAAAATAGGCGATATATAAATACTTCAAATACATCGTGAGCTTTTTCTTGTGTTCCATAATCTTTTCCCGTTTTCGCTGCATGGCATAACAAAGATTCAGCTTTGCGCCCATACCCATCACCTGCAATCCCATCATACTAATTCATTTGTATGTATACAGGCTGCCAGGTATGAATGGAAACATGGAGTCAGTATTGAAGGTTCTTTTTGTCTCATCTCAAGAAATGAATGTCCATTTCACTCATGCCTTTTTAGGAAACACTAGGAGACCGTTCGGAAAACCAGGTTTATTCATATTATACCGGGTTCCAAGTCGAAAAACCCGCATGGTGACGTGTTCACGTCTATACGTCTTTTTTATGAATAAACCGACTTTCCGAGCCGGCTCCTAGAGAATGACTTGGTTAACATCAGTACTGCTTGTGAAAATTCGTAAAAAGTAATAATATGGTTATGACGCATGCGGCAGCGGAATAAGGTTGCTGCAGGGATGATGCGTTGTTGAGCAGAGGTGAACAAAATGAAAATAGTAGTTCTTGCAGGGGGGTTAAGCCCTGAAAGAGATGTATCGCTGTCTTCGGGCAGCCTGATCGCGAATGCGCTGATGCAGTCCGGTCATCGTGTATTGCTGCTGGATGTTTACGAAGGTATAGCCGGGAATCCCGATGTTGAAGCGCTGTTCAGGGATAGCACCGGCACGCCGTATTCCTTCACTATACCGGAAAAAGAGCCTGATCTGGAAGAAATCCGGCGCAGGAACGGAAACCCGGTCTCATTGATAGGCCCGAATGTGCTGGAACTGTGTCAGGCAGCACAGGTGGTTTTTATTGCGCTTCATGGTGCAATGGGAGAGAACGGACAGCTTCAGGCAACCTTTGATACCCTTGGAATAAAGTATACCGGAACAGGTTATATTGGAAGCCTGCTGGCCATGGATAAAGACATTTCAAAGAAACTGATGCGCCAGTGTGGCATACCAACCGCAGAGTGGACTGTCCTTCGGCAGGATGAAGATTTCTGCGCTTCATCCGTGGACAGGATTCTTCAAACCATTGGGCTTCCCTGTGTGGTTAAACCCTGCAGCGCAGGTTCAAGCATCGGTGTTTCAATCGTATATAATGAGCAGGAACTGCAAACCGCCCTGGAGTTTGCCAATAAGGTTGAGAAGAACATTCTTGTCGAAAAAATGATCTCCGGACGGGAGTTCTCCGTAGGAATTTTAGACGGGGATGTGTTGCCGGTAATTGAAATTATCCCCAGGCAGGGGTTCTATGACTATAAAAACAAGTATCAGTCCGGAGCCGCGCTGGAAGTTTGTCCGGCAGAACTGACAATGACTGAAACCCAAAAAGTTCAGAAACTGGCCTTAAGGGTTCATCAGGAGCTTCGGCTGGGAGCATACAGCCGGATAGACTTTATAATGGATTCCAAGGGTGAATTTTTCTGTCTGGAAGCCAATACACTGCCCGGTATGACACCAACAAGCCTGCTGCCCCAGGAAGCTCTTGCAGTGGGGATACAATATACAGAGCTATGCAACAGGATCATCCGTATAACGTTAAGGTAAATGAAAAAACCTCCGGCAGTTACACCGGAGGTTTGCTTCTTTATTACATTTGTTCTTCAGCCCGCTGGATCATCTTTTTTACCATTTGTCCGCCTATGGGGCCGCCTTGCTTTCCATTCACATAAGAAGGTAAGTCGCCTTTATAGTGGTCGTTGTTTTCCTTAACAAACTGTTCGTATCCGATTTCTTTGGCACATTCCAGCTTGAAGCGGGTCAGTGCTTCTCTTTTGGAGGGAACCAGCGGCGTCTTTGGTCTTGACATCTTCCTCACCTCTTTTTACGATTTGTTTGATATTATTTTTTCCGGTTGGAAGATAGAAATACCTTGTATTATTTGCGCCGATTGCTTGAATTTTCTGAGTCAATATTTTTGGTTGATATAACTGTCTGTGAGGGACGTCATCTTTTTATCACGAAAAACGCCTTCTTCTCGAAGCATTCCCAGAATTCTTACGTTTTTTGAATGCAGGATCAGATCATCGGCCTCCATGCCGCCAAAGGGGGCGGACAGCGTGTTGATTTCATACAAAACGTCCGGATCGCTGATGACTATCTCAAACAGCTTGTTTTGCAAATTTTTAGACTTAACATTGACAAAATAGGCATCTACGTTTCTAAAATCCAAAAGCTTCAACAATGCAATTGTAACAAGATCCTTCTCGTAATAATAGCCGTCGGACTGCTCCAGATAGCTTTTCCGCTGGTTGCTGCCCATGGGGAAGTCCTTGGCCTGCCTGTAATAATACTTCGCCAGAACATTGTAATACTGGTAGTTGTAAATCGCCTTTTTCACATTGTCGATCCGTTTGAAAGGTTCAATTCCCAGGCTCTCAATGGTGTAGAAGTTTTCTTCAATAAATTCATTCTTGGTCAAATCACCCATTTTATATTGATAAAGCAAGCTTTGCCGATGCTGCAGAAATTTCTCGAACTTGTTCTGTGCCATTTTTTCACCGCCCACTTTATCTTAAAGGATTTGGCCCGAGTTGTAAAGGAAGAGCGGAAGCGGAGTCGAAAATCCCACGCGGCAACCGTATAACGGGAAACGAAAGTGAAGCTATCATGGCGATAAAAGTGTTACCATGAGCGTAGCGAATGTCATCCTGAGTGCAACGAAGAATCTATAGAATGCAAGGATCTTACCAAACCCATAAAGAAGATGTAATATGCCGTGGATAGTACGAACCTCCTTTTACAGTCCGCCGATCGCAGAATATCTGATCGGAAATGGTTTTCTCTGCTGCTGAAACCTGCAACCAATGAAGCAACTCTTTCATGATGGGCGGATACTCCTGCTGCAGATTCAAACCAAACAGCTCTTCCATCACATATATGCAAAGAATAACCTTCGAAGGCCACGTATTTGCACTCGTGCTGCTCAGCTTCAGGCCGCCATAGGTTTCCTCCAGACAGTTTCCGGATTTCAGGCATGTCCTGATATGTTTTTGAAAAAGCTCCGTCAACCTGGCATTCTCCACAAATTTATCCTTAAGCCCCAGGTGTATAGGCACTGCGAAAGGCTCTATGGCAGCGATGACCATGCTCTCGGTTTCCTGATAAAGGTTCGCTCTGAAACATCCTTTCTGCGCATCAAAGAACTCCCCGAGGCTTCTTTGGGTTTTCTCGCTCATTGCAGCAGCCCTCATTGCATACTCATCCATATTGACCAGCTTAAAATATTCCTCCAGCAGAACTCCCGCACACATGGTTTTTACAGCCACATAAACGCTCCCCACAGCATTTTGAATGGAGTGATCCAGGGAATCATAGGTGGTGATTTCCTTGCCGCTTTCGCCGCAGCGCATGCTCTCAGCCTTTAAAATTCCATTGCGTTTCGCCGGATCAAAATGATCCCTGTTTTCCATACTGATTAGTAGTTCACGAGCGATATCAGCCCTTTTTCTTATCCACTCCATGTCCTTGGTGGAAATTGCATATGCTGCTATGCAGTAGATGCCATTCAACAACTCTTCGGTTGTCATATAGTTATAAAATTCTGCATCTGTCATCTCATAACCGCTGAAGCCTTTCGGCGAGTAGGAACTGAAGCTGCCCATATCATGGGTGAATGACAGACCTCCCGAGAATCTTTTCTCCGGAGCCTCAGGAAACCTGACTTCATCATGGTAGGAGTACCGCTCTATGAATAAATCCATGATATTTCTAACCACCCAGGGGTTTTGTCTTAATTCAAAGGGCAAATGGTCAACAGCCAGATCCATGGTATTTCTCCACAGGTACATTCCTTCAGAAACATTGTAATATACCCGATCGTCGGCTTCGGTTAATTGCGTGTTTGCAAAATATGCCCGTAAGGCCTGGCAGTATGCCTGATACTTGCTGAAATCTGACAAGTTACTATATTTGTCATCAATTTCGATGCAATCTTTGCGTATGTCCTGCGCATTGTCCAGAATAAACCCGCAAACCTCCTCAACACTTGTGAAGTACCGATTGAATAAGTAGCGGGCTTTCAAACCCTGCGTCGCATTCCCCTCGTGGAAAAAGCCAAAGGCTGCCGAAAGGGTTGTCTTTGACAATGGTGGTACGATAAAGCATATTCCGCCCTCGTTCCCGCCGTTATGAACTACCTTCTTCCCGGTTTCCACATGCTGCGCAATCGTATTGTCGCGGATGGTATACACTTCCCCCTCAATACTTCGGGCTGCCATAGCCCAGCATCCGGAGAAAGCCACACCGCATAATGATTCGTCTGAAGACCAGTCCAGGGGGCGAATGCGGCCGGCTATATCCTGACAGGAAAGACCGATAAAGCCGAAAGCAGCTTCCTGACAATCTGAGTTGTCCACCGTTAATTCCATCAGTATCCCGGGACAGGCTGCATATTTCAATGACTGATCCTGTTCAGGATCCGGCAGCTCGCAATGGGGCGTATAAACCCTTAAGGTTATTTCTCCGCTCGAATACTCGTCAATACAACTCGTCAGTGTTCGATTCATGAAAGAAGGAGGAATAAAATTCCACCGCTTCTTAATTGAAAAATCGTTGGAATCTCCCGAATAAATCATTTCATTATCGGCATTCACAATCCCTGAAAGGAATGGAAATGCAGTAACCTTTCCAGGCCCGCGGCTTACAGCCACTAATAAATCCGCAGTGTTCCGTACGGAAGGGCTTTCGTGATCAATGCTTACCCCTTTGCCGGGCAATCCAAAGGTGAAGCTCGACCAGGCTCCGACAGGGGAGTGATGTGTCATAAAAAACGGAGTTATATTTTTATTCGTTTCTTGAATGCCGTTCTCTTCAATTCTTGCCTTCATTGGGTTGTCCTCCGTTGCTCAGATATGCCTCCAGCCGCATAACCTCTGTGCCTGCAAGCATGATGATGCCAATACCATGCGTATCATTGAAGTTCCACGATAAGCCTTTATAGTATTCCGGTGAGAAAGACCATCCCGAACCCCTGCATATGCCATAAATGTTCCCGTGATAGTCAATCGCCTCATGTGTCAGCCCCTTCCACGCTTTGAATACCGATGAAACAGCATTGTCCACGATATCGGGCTGGATATATCCGGAAATGATTCCGCGTACAAAAGCACATGTAAACATGGCCGTACACGAAGATTCCTCATAAGTGTCATCCCTGTTGAGCACCTGATGCCATAAGCCGTTTTTGCCTTGCAGATGGATATATCCGGAAACAAGACGGTTGTACAGATCGATGATTTTACCGCGATCCGCATGATCCGCCGGCAGAACCGCAAGCAACTCCGTGATGGAAAAAACAGCCCAGCCATTCCCTCTGCCCCAGGGGATATTTGTCGCTAAATTGTGTGTAATGCTGAAAATATGCGACATCGTATTTGTTTCTTTCATAAACAGATATTTCTCAAACAGCAATATCTGCCTGCAAGCCTCATCCAGATACTCCGGGTCCTGCGTAAGCTGGTGATACCTGCATAGGAACGGCACGCTCATATACAGGTCGTCCACCCACATGATTACGCCGCGCCTGTTGAAAACACCGTCTTCCCTGCGCAGCTGTTTATTCATCATATGGTCGGCGATCATGGAGGCGATGAAAATTGAACTCTCATTCCGCCACTTTTTATTGCATTCCAGCATCAGCGATCCAAAAGAACCGCAATCATCCAGAGCATCAAGCCAGGCGATTTGATGGTTGATGCCCGGATATCCGAACAGGCCCTTGTCATACAGCGCATATGCATGCATTTTTGCGACCAAAGCTACGTGTTCCCTTACATATCCCAGCATATCTTCTCTTTCAGACGTCTCGCCATACCGAAGCAATCCATAGAGTGTAACACCCAGCGGGTAGGTCCACCGGCCAAACAGCGTGTTTTCTACAAAGGGCCGGATTACCGTATCTTTTTCATCCACTCTCCAATAAATACCCTGCCCATTATTATCAAAAAGCCTGTACAAATCCTGTATATCACCGGCCTTTGCATTTAGCGCTGTATCAAAGACTCCCAGATACAACCAGGCTCCGTCATAGCCTTTTATATCACAGGGCGGTGTGAAGTAAGCTGCCTCCCCGTTTCTGTATACATCCAGCCGGAATCCCCATTTCCCATTTTCCATGCTGGTGCTTTCAACAAGGATATTGTGTTTCCCAAAACCAAGATCTGCTTTTATATCTAAGCTGCCCGGCTGGAAGTGTTTCACTTCGCCGTCAAGCCAAATTTTCAACTCTGAATATGCCTCTCCCTTCAGATGAATATCATCTGATCCGGCAGAAGTGATATCGACACTTGTCCAGGCATATGCCGTACCTTTTTTAAACCCGTCAAACACCCTGCAGATGGCAGGCTGCATCAAAGCTTTTTCATCCCAGCGTCCATCCGGAAACCATTCAAATCCGGTATCCGCTTCTTTTGATTCCAGATCAGGCAGGTTATCTTCGCTGAAAGCAATTTCCTGAAAAGGCGCTGTGAAAACAAATCCGGCCTTGCCTTCCCGTTCTGCAAATGGCGAACAGAAATTACACGGATCCCACTGGGGTGCGGCGTTCCCAAACTCACAACCGAACCCGGTCGCCGTCTTTTCAAACTGCAGAAAGAAGCTGTTCCAGCCTTTTTTTAGATCCACAGGTATCTTCGTTTTTTTGTCCAAATATCCTTCAACTTCGGTGGTAGAAGTATAAACCAGTTTCTTATTTACATATATCTTTACAGGCCCATAGCATACAATTGAAAATGCTGCATTCCTGTCGCTTTCACTCCACAGCTTCCCGAAGGCATAGGCATACCTTCCCGTATTTCCTTCGAATCTCTCGTTGATATTGAAAATGTGTTGCCCAAATTTGTTGCAAAGGATGCCCTTCGTGTGAAATGTTCTGAATACAAAGGGGGCGGGAGGATTGCTGCCGATGAACCTGTTTCCGATAGCGGCCAGTATGGCTTTGTGATCCCTGCCGTATTTATATCCGATGCTTTCATCCGTCCGAATGTATTCACCCATAATTTCCTCCTGATAATCTGATCTTTTTCCAATTTCCCCGGCTCTGGAAAATGAAGCGGCAGCTTTTATCCCATTCGTGCAATAAAAGCTGCCGGCATTTCACTGTGTAACAGTCTTCCTGTTATTTGTTGTTCAATCGTTGATATGCGGCTCTTTTTTCTGTAATAACATCCTGCCCGCCGGAGCTCAGCCACTTATTCAGGAATTCGTCATAGGTTTTGTCAAATTCTTCGGTTTTCACGGTAATGGATCTGACAACCAATTCCTGCTCAATCTTTTTCAGGTTCGAGCCATATTTCATTTCAGACTCAATCGGCACATCAAATGGAGTATTGGCCTTACCATCATTCAATGAAATTCTTAAGCCCTCTGTGGCCAGGTCTTCATAAGGAGCCTTGCTTAATACGCTTGCTTTTATGTTCTTTTCCAGGGTACCCAGATCAGTTCCATTGGCTACAATGCAGACATCCCCAGACGACCAGAGATCCTTTTTCTTCAAATCCGGATCTTTGAATACCGGAATGCCATCCTCCAGACTATAGTGC
>JAEZBW010000638.1 GCA_023426765.1 Bacillota bacterium | reverse complement strand
GGATTATATTAAGCCCTTTATAGAAGCCGCGGATAAGGAAAATGTGGGCATTGCCTTTGAAAATATGGTAACGGGAACCAAAGTGAAGATACGCTATGCTTCGACTGTCTGGGAACTGGTGGATTTTGTTGACTCAATCAAAGCTTCCAACGTAGGGATCTGCTGGGATTTTGGTCATGCGAACCTGGTTTATACAGACCAAAGCGAACCGCTCCGGGCGCTTGGCAAACGGCTTAAGGCCACCCATGTACACGATAACTGGGGTATTGCCGACTCCCATGTGGTGCCTTTTCTTGGGACCATCCATTGGGAGCCCATCATGAAAACGCTGGCTGAGATCGGATATGAGGGTGAATTTACATTTGAGCTGGGATATAACAAGGGAAAGCCGGATACGGTGCAAACAATCAATGCCAGGCATATTTATGACATTGGCATGTATCTGTTGTCTTTGGCGAAGTAAACGATGATACAGGCTGACATTTGATGACAGGAGAGGAATTGACATGAATCGTACAAGAAAATTAAAATTTGATGTTGCGGTGATCGGCGCAGGCCCCGGAGGTCTTTCCGCTGCAATTGCGGCAGCCAGGGAAGGTGCAAGGGTTATTCTGGTTGAACGAAGTTCAATACTGGGTGGGGCGGCAGCATCGGGGCTTGGCATACTCGGCTATCTGGACAGCCATGGCCGTAAGTCTTTGGGCGGGCTGGCCCAGGAGTATATCGACCGTCTGGAGAAAAGCCATGGGGCCATGGGACATTACCGTTGCCCTGTTCATAACTCCATTACCCCGATATCGCCTGACATGTTTAAAATTGTTGCTGTACAAATGTGCCGGGAAGCAGGGGTTGAGCTTCTGTTCAACTGTGAGCTGACAGATGTACAGGTGGATAACGGCCGTGTCGTAAAAGCTGCAGTTTATGGAAAGTGTACACGCATCGAAATAGAGGCGGACATCTTCATCGACGGCACCGGCGACGGTGATCTGGCGTATCTGGCCGGCGCAGAATATATCAGCGGACAGGATGAAACAGGTGTGATGCAGCCATGCACCCTGATGTTTACAGTGACGGGATATGATTTAAACAGGTTTTATGCATTTATCGAGCAAAACCCTGATGAAGCCGGCATTAAGGAAGACTATGCCGCAGATTACAACCTGAAATTTTTCCGCAATACAAAGGGACATTGCTTTATCGGCCTGAACAAGCTGATCCAAAAAGCAAAGGAAGCGGGCGAATTCGATGTGCCGCGCAATCAATTCATTTATATCAAGACACCCGATGAGGTTCAACTGGCGATCAACACAGTCAGGATCATCAACATTGACGCCTCTGATCCGTTCCAGCTGTCCAGGGGGATTACGGAAGGGTACCTTCAGGTTCATCAACTGCTGAGCTTTATGCGCAAATATATTCCGGGCTTTGAAAACTGTCGCCTGACACAGATTGCTCCTTCGCTCGGGATACGGGAAACTCGGCATTTTATCGGCAAAAAGCGCCTTATGAAGGAAGAAATGTTTGAATATAAAAACACTGAGGACAGCATTGCGTTGTGTGCATACAATGTAGATATCCACAGCGGTACTGCCGACCATATCGACCTTGGCAGACTGGACAAACCATTTGGTATTCCGTATGGTTGTCTGGTTCCTGTATCCATTGATGGACTTTTGCTTGCGGGTCGTACCATTTCGGTAGACAGTACCGTTTTCGGCGCAGCCAGAGTGATGGGTCCCCTGATTGCAGCCGGTGAAGCCGCAGGTGTAGCAGCTGCGATCTGTGTAAAAAGAAAGATCAGCCCCGCTGATGTCCCGGCAGCTGATATCAGGAACATCCTGATTCAAAACGGAGCGGTATTATCCGTTTAAAGGTGTTTGATACATGAAAGATCAATCAATAAAGATGCTCTGTTCCGGCTTGTAGACCGCTCGGAAAAGCAAATTCAATCAAAAGTCACCAGGAGGTACTATGAAAGCTGCTGTATATATGGGACGGCACAAGCTTGCTGTTACCCAGGTAAAGGATGTATTTCCCGAGGATGATCAGGTGAAGGTAAAGGTTCAATATTGTGGTGTTTGCGGAACCGATCACCACATTTACGAAGGCGAGGACGGCGCGATGGCGGTTGTTCCGCCGCTGATTCCCGGACATGAATTTTCAGGTATTGTCAGCCAGGTTGGAAAGAACGTAAAAAGCATTCGGGTTGGCGACAGGGTAGCCGTTGACCCCAATGATATGTGCGGGAAATGTTATTTTTGCAGAGACGGCCAGGCTCATTTCTGTACAAGCCCTGTCGGGTATGGAACAACTGCATCCGGTGGCTTTGCTGAACACGTGGTCGTCCCTGAAAAGCAGGTATATAAAATTCCGGACAACCTGAGCTTTGAAGCAGCAGCTTTGACAGAAACTGTTTCATGCTGCCTGCATGGCATGGATCTTTGCAATATCAGGCCAGGCCAGACCGTATTGATTATTGGAGCCGGCCCTATCGGGCTGCTCATGGTTCAGCTTGCAAAAATGTCCGGCGCGGGAAAAATCATTGTTTCAGAAATCATGGCTGAAAAAAGGGAGCTTGCGCTAAAATTTGGTTCAAACCTTGTGATAGATCCCACAACCGAAGACATGGAAGCCGTATTACGGGAAAACACAGCAAATATCGATTGTGTCATTGAATGCGCAGGGACTGTTAAAACTATTGAACAGGCTGTAAAGTGCGCAGGAAGGGGAGCGGTTGTGATGATGTTCGGGCTCGTTCCTGCTGAAGCAATCGCATCCATCAGGCCATATGAAGTATTTCAAAAAGAATTGAAGCTGACCGCCTCATTCATCAATCCCTATACCTTCAACAGGGCGATAGAGGTTTTGTCATTGGGAAAAGTGAGAACCGACGGCATTGTTACAGACATTCTTCCACTGAATGACATTAACAGGGTTTTTGAAGATCCTTCCTATAGACGCCGGGGGAAAGTACTGATCAGAATCGACTAAGATTGAAAACGAACTTTCCGAACCAGCTTCCAGGAGCCGGCTCGGAAAGTCGGTTTATTCACATCTGCTATCACGGATATGATTCCTGAAGGCTTTGTGGCTGTGTGCCATAAACACTTCTCATTTTCAATGTGCGTAAG
>JAEZBW010000636.1 GCA_023426765.1 Bacillota bacterium | reverse complement strand
TGCTGCATTGGGACCAGCTGCCTGGCATCTTCGCAGATAACGACGATCAAAGACGTGCTCCCGCCCACCTGAATAAGGAAACTGATATGTTGGCAAAGAAACTTGCGGAATTCTCTAAAAAAACAATACATGAACAGGAATTGTTCCGACTGACAGGAAGCACTTCTTATGAAGCCTATTACATCTGCGTGCAGGAATTGGTTCATCTTGGGCTGCTCCAACCTGTCAGGGCTTCGCGCCTGAATGGGCGCATTCCGCCATTATACAACCGATATCATATTGTAAAGGTTGGAGAGGATTACCTTTCGCATCACCGTGAGGAGATCCAAAGTCTGCACCCATTATTGAATATAGATGGATACCTTTCAAATCCGGGCAGATACGAAAAGCACAGGGAAATCATTTTGCCAGTCAGCCATTTGCTGTGGGAAAAGAAAGGCTTACTCAATGACGTGATGAGCGTTAACGAACGCTCGTTTTCAATTTTTCAAAATGAAAAGCTTTTGGCAAAGGAAAGAAAATTTATTACTGCCGTACTCGAATTTAATGGTTTATCCTGGAGTTTTCTCCAATGCTATGATACACCTGAACCGTTCTTCAGCTGGAACCTGGAGGAGAATGCAGACAAGGCAGGAGCCGTTTTAATACTGGAGAACAAAGATATCTGGTACACTCTGGTTCATCTGGCGGGACAACAGGAAAAGCCCCTGTTTAAAGAGAACATAACGCTTCTGGTTTATGGTGAGGGAAACAAAATATCCAGAGAGCAGGATCCGTTTTCTTCCTATGTTGAGCAGCTGTTTGGGAAAACTCTGAAAACGGTATACTATGCCGGTGACGTCGATATGGAAGGGATCCGTATTTACGAAAGGATGAAGCTTAATAATCCCGGTATGGATATCAGGCTCTTTCGTCCAATTTACCAGGAAATGTACCAGTGGGCGAAAGAAAATAAAACAGGGGGAAGCTTTAGTTTGCCTGTATCTAAAGATGCTAGGGATACTCAAGCTTATGTGGAAGAATTTTTACTGGATTCAGGGGCTTCTCGTTTATTTCATGATTCAGAAATGCAGGAACTGGCTGCGGCCATTCGAAATGGCGGGATGATCCCGCAGGAGACGGTTAACCGGCCTGTTCTGATGAGGCTTCTTCGTTAAATTTTAATATCTTACAAAGGTTTGTGGAAGATGGAAATGACATTTTTAAATGGCCTGGAACATCGTATGCGGTTTATAGCCATGACAGAAGCCATTGTCAGGCGTTCGGGCAGAGATATGGAACTGGAGCGGTTATTCGGGCAGCAGGAACTGGACAGCCTGATTGTTGCCGTATTGGTTTTTGTCATGGAAGATACGCTGGCTGAAAACAGGGAATGCACACTGGACAGCATTGAAGCTTTCCTCGGAAAGCTGCTGTCATCAGTAAAGCCTGAATTCCCCATGGACAGGCTTCATGATCTGACCAATTATATTGTTAAAATTGTACTGAAAAATGATGGAGAACCCAGGTACTATACCGTGCTGCATCCCGAAAAGGGCTTTCAACCGATCCGGATAGATTTTCTTGCGGACCAGCAGCAGGAGACAGGCACATCTTATCGCATAACCTATCAGTTGACCGATCAGGCTTATGACTTCCTGTTCCGAACCAAGGAAGTAGAAAATGAACTGCGTTTTACCATGGAGGAATTAAAGCTGCGTGAGCTGATACGCCGCAAGAACTATAAAAAGGCGGCCCAGCAAAGTGCGAACCTGACACAGATGATCCGGCAGAAAAAGAGAGAACTGTCTCAGTTTCAGGAGAAAGTGCGGGATAACGTTCTGGGTATTGATGTGGGAGAGTATGAAACGCTGTATAAGAGCACCTTTGAGCTTCTGGACGAAGAATACGGAATCATGCAGGAGATCAGGGAAATGCTTAGGCTGGCATACAGCCATCTACAGGAAGAGGAAGGAAGACGGGGCACCCTTGACGACGAAATGATCAGTGCGATGCATGAGATGGAAAGAATTCGCATAAATCTTGACACCGCAGTTACTGAACAGCGGACGATGATCCTTGAACGCCATTCCATTTCAAACATCTATGCCGAGATTATGAAGGAAGCACTGACGCGCCGATTGATGAACCGTTATGATTTCGAAGATGAGATTATGAAACCGTTGGAGCAAACCAATGAGGACGGGATGCTGCGTATCTGGAAACTGCTGAACCCGCTTTTTATGCCCAGTCTTCCCAAATGGCTGGGACTATCGGATGTATACGCACCTCAGGCAAAGCTGAAACTTTATGAGGAAAAACTACAGGGCATCGAGCAGGAGGATTTGGATCAGGATAGCGAAACACAACGGATTCAGAAAATGAACCTGTTTCATGTGAAGCTTATTGAGGAATTGTTACATTTTTCATCGCTGCACGCTGAAGGGTTCCGCTTTGATGCCTTCTACAGGTATATTGAAAAGCTCCCGGTTTTTATGCAATCACAACCGGAGGACAGCAGTCTTTTTCAGATCATATTGCGGTTGTATGAAGCCGGAATTATTGATGTTGCTGCATGGAAGGCAGAAAAGGCTGAAGTGGTTGAGAGTGCCTCCGGGGAATTTGATCTTGAGTACTGCCTTTATAGGGTTGAGGTGGTTGAACCCGAATTGTTCGGTATCCGGAAAATTAAGCTGGACAAGCCGGATGAACAGATCTTTGAAACGGTCATTCGAAAGGAAATGAACGGAGCGTGGCTTGAAAGTAAGCTGACGATGAATAATTTCGCATTTCAGGTAGAGAGGACGGCGGAGTGACATGGAACAAATGATCCGGGCGACCCGGATTCTTAGGGTTTTGCTGCAGGAAGGCGTAGTAAACAATGACAACGACAGGGAGATGTATCTTGACTTGAAGACCCCAGAGATTCGAGCCATTTTGTCGATGCTTGAAGAAGAACTGGAATTTCACCTGGTGGATGCATCCAACGCGTTTTATCTTTGCCCAAACAGTGAAAACAGCCTGTTTGGATTTTTCGGCAGGGATTTCAGACGATGGACCGGCTCGGATGGGCAAAAGGCCGATGGGTTTCTGCTGTGTTATATCATCATGGTTTTGCTGAACGCCTTTTATGGAGGCCATAACCAAAACCCGAAGCAGAGGGAATTTATACGCGTGGCAACCCTGGTTCAGGAAGTGGACGGCCGGTTTCAGGCCATTCTTTCAGATAAGAACTTATCGGAAGAGCTTGAGGATAAGGTTTCAGTGAATTTTCAACGGATAGCTGAACTATGGACCAGTAAACAGATTTATGAAGAAGGAAAACGCAAAACAAAAGAAGGGACCGTGATGAATGCATTAAATCTGCTGGTCGAGCAAAAGCTGATCCGTCTAGCCGACGAAGACCGGGAAATAAGGCCGACAAAAAAACTGGATGATCTGATGTTAAATTACTATCTGTCAGACGCAAGAATTTTAGAGATACATGCTGTTTTTGAAGCGTTGCAGTGAAACATTATGGAAGCCGTTAACAACTGACCGACGATTCGAATTATCCTGGCGGCAGACGAAAAAGATCCGGGTAGCCATATACAGGTACGAAAATCTTCGCAACGTTTTCGTTAAAAAGGACGAACGAAAACAGGAAGGGATGAAACCATGCCTTGTATCCATCGAATCCGTATTATCAACTTCTCTTATAACAATGATGCACGACATATTCTGGATGAAACCTTTCATTTTCATGGTGGTGAAAATGCACTGCTAAACCTGGCCAATGGAGGCGGAAAGAGTGTTCTGGTTCAGCTCATTCTTCAGCCCATCGTTCCGCGGGCAAAAATCCAGAACCGTCCGATTGCAGATTTCTTCCGGAAGAAAAAAACTCCTGCATATGTTCTGGTGGAATGGAAGCTGGATGGAGCCGGAGGGTACCTGCTGACCGGTATTGCCCTTGCACCTGTGGAAAACCGTGCCGCTGACGAAGATGATAAGGGACGCATCCGTCTGTTTTGTTTCCTGTGCCGATATACACAGGTTAATGAATATGATCTGGCGAATATTGATTTAATCCGAAAGGAAGACGGTCTTCTGCACATCACACCATACAAACAGGTTCAGGAAATGATGCAGGAGGCAAGAAGGAAAGATCCGTTAAACATCAGCTACTTTCCGCAGGATGAGTTGGAGGATCACCGACGCAAGCTTGTGCAATATGGTATTTCACAGGATGAATGGAAACATGTGCTGGTACGGATCAATGACAGCGAAGGCGGCCTGGAGGAGATCTTTTCGAAATGCAAAACGTCAGATCAGCTTTTGAACGAATGGCTGATCCGCACGGTTGAGAAAGGTCTTTCACCATCGGGTAAAAGCTCCAGTGACGAAAAAGATCTTCAACAGATGTTTGAAAACCTTCTGAAGGATACCTTGAACAGTGAGGCGTTTTTACAGGAAAAACACGTCCTTGCTTCGTTTTCACCCAGGTTTGACGGGTTGAAGGAGAATACATCCACACTGGCGAAATTGCTTGAATCGGTTGGTGACAGCGAATCCAGGCTGGCCGCTTTTCATGTCTGGCTTAGCCGGCAGGAGATGGACAAGAATGCGGCATGTGTGGAAGCGAAGGAAGAGCTTGACGGATTTCCATTGCAATATACCCGGATTGAACAGGAAGAGCGCTCTGCCGATTATCATGCAGCCTATGAAGCCTGGGCACAGGCCGATGAGAATTACAGGAAGGCAGACAAAGCACAAAATATTGCGAAATCCGCATTTGATGAGATTTCCCAGCAGTTGTTATTGATGCAGGCCGCACGAATCCGCCAGGAAATCAATATATATGAAACCAGGATCGCGACACTGGAGGAACAAAAACGAAACCTTGAAAGCGATCAGGAAACGACGGGTAAAATCGACAGGCTGAAGGCTTCGCTGCATATCCGCTGGCAGGAAAGAGCGAGCTTGCATGCTGCTAAACGTGAAGAACTGGAAAAGCAGGAGGATGAACAAAAAAATGAGCAGGAACGCATAAAGGATAGTATCGTCCAGCTTGAAAAGCGTATTAAAGAGTTACGGAATGAACAGGACAAGCGGAAAAGTCACATTGATATTTATACTGCTCAGGAAGAAAAGCTGATGAAAGAACTCGGAGTCAATCCGGTGCGTAATCTTGCCGGAGAACTCTCAGAACAAGAGAGTTCACGCATAACCGCCTCTCTTGGAAAGAGACTTCTTGATGCCGGGAAGATAAAACAAAGTTTGTTACAGGAAGAAACGATTCTTAACAAGGATATTTTAAATATTGACGATCAGTTAACAATCTTAAAAGGTGCGGAACAGGATTTTGAAAAGCAGCAAAACCAGCTTGAAATGGCTCTGACCAAGTACCACGAAAAGACGGAAGAATATCGGAAAGCGATGAAAGAGAACGGACTGCCTGAAAACAGTGAGAAAGAAAAGGCCCTCAATGAACTCAACAGGCGCTATTCAGAGCTTCAAAACAGAATTTCTGCAAATGAAAGAGAACTGCATGTGCTTTCAGCTTTGGCGGAGGATTTACGTTTTGGCCGTTTCCATGTTCAGAGCGAATGGCTGCAGTATCTGTCGGATGCAAATATTGCCTATCAAACCGGGGAAGATTATCTTCGCAGGTTAAATACACAAGCCAGGGAACTAATCCTGCAAAAGATACCTTTACTGCCGTATGCAATTCTGCTTGCTCCGGAAGATCTTAAAATACTGCCGGAAACTATGCGAAGTGAGGTCAGACGCGGTGTTGCACCGATTATGACCTATGAAGCACTGAAAAGCGGAATTACAGGATCAACAGGCGAAGTCTTTACCGCGGAACCAACGGATTCAGCTGGTTCAACAGATATTACATCCTTAAGAGAGCCAAATACAGCAGAGAAAACAGGTATGGATGAAACAGAGGTTCAAACTGCAACCTCCGGGCCTTGGGATGGAAGGGCTGTGGAACTATCCAAAAATACGGTGCTGGCTGCGCTATACAACCGTGATGCATTGGATCCTGAAACAACCGGCTGCATTATGGAAGAAACACAGAATAAATGTAACGAGTTGAAGGCTTCTGTTGAAAATTTGCGTGAAGCCAATATGCGTCTGGCGAAAGACATTCAAATAGTTGAATCTTATCCGTATGAACCCAGCTGGAAGGACACTCAGGAGACTATTTTAAAGCGTGTCACTCAAGCTTTGGAGGAAAACCGGGAACTACAGAAAGAAGCGGGGCGGGATAAAAGGGATAAAGAAAGCCGGAGACTTGAACTGCTGGGGAAACTGATACCCAAGGCCGATACAGTATGGAAGAAAGCAGAAAATAATCTGCACCAGTGGGAAGAACATCTCACAGGGAATACCACTTATGAAGAGAACTATCGAAGGTGGGCTGATAACAACCAACAAATCAGTCAAATAGATAATGAGATTAAAAGGAACAGAAATACAATTGATGTTTTGACAAAAAAAATCGACGCACAAAAAGAAGCGCTGTTGCAAAGCCGCATTCATGAAAAAGAAAGCTTAGATAGGTTAAGCAAATATGCCGGGTTTAACCTGAAGGCCGGACAGGAACCTGAAATTGGAACTTGCATCGAACTGGAGGCACAGCTGCAGGAGATTCTGAATGCACAAGGAAGGGAACAGCAGGTTATAGAAAACCGTATCAAAGAGTTAAGAGCAGAAAAGTTAAACCAGGAACAAAAATGGAGAAGATTAAAAGTACCCGAAAATATTGAATTACCTTTATATGATGAAACATCAGAAGAGGCATTGGAAGATAGAAAACCCTTACTGCACACGGAATATGAACGTTGTCGCACCTTAGCCGAACAGACAAAAATAGAGGAAGCATCCAAAAAAACCAGTCTGAACAATGCGCACGTTGAGCTGGAGAGAACCGGACTGAGCGAGCCCTTGCCGGTCACCGGAATATTCGGCAATTACCGCCAGCGCCGTATTGAACTGAAAAACCGCGAAACAGCTCTGAGAAACCGTATCGACAATTTAAAAATACAACTTACAAATTTTAGTACAAGCAAACAGCGAATCAGTGATGAATTAAACCTGAATGCGGTGAAGCTTTCAACCCAACTCGTCGTTGCAGATGATTGGAACACACAGTTGGATTCCATATTGAGTGCACTAAAGATGAGCAGGAACAAAGTCACCAAGGAGAAAGAAGAATTTACACGGGAATACGACAAGGTTCGTTCTGAGTATGCAGAGAAAAGTGAATTACTCCAGAAGCTTTTTGAGGGGTTGGATGCAATGCAGGAGCGGGCTTCTGACAGTTATGAGCCGTTCTATTACCTGTATGAGCGCATGGAGGAACATTCTGTCATCTTGCAGCAGCAGATTTCGATGTTGAATGCCCGGCTGGAAAACCTGGATAAGAGCAGATCTGATGTTGTGCAGCACTGCTGGTTCCACGGAGCGAAGATCTATGAAGAGCTTCGTCGCATTGAACAGGCATCTTCTGTTCGGTTGGAAGGACGGGTAACCCCGGTGTCCATGCTGAAGGTGCAGATGGATCTGGACAGCACGGAAAATGCCAGACAGCGAATACAATTCCACGTGGAGAAGTCGGTTCAGGATATTCGGGAAGAGTTCCGCTCAGGGAAAAGCCAGAAAGAAATCCAAAACAGTATCGAGCGGCTGATCCAAAGCCGTGAATTGTTGAACGTTTATCTGGGAACAACCCGGATTCCCGTCCAGGTATTTAAAATAGACCTGAATATGGTAAACAGCCGCATGAAGGTATGGGAAGATGCCATTCGTGAGAACTCCGGCGGGGAGAAATTTGTCGTATATTTCTCGGTGCTTTCGGCACTGATGGCTTACACGCGGTCATCAGAGCAGGCAGCACAGAATCAGGCAGGAGGAGAAATAACCAAAACAGGCAAACGAGTTCTCATTATGGACAATCCCTTCGGCCCGATATCATCACAACATTTACTGCAACCCCTTTTTGAGATAGCGAAAAAACACCAGACTCAGATGATATGCCTTACCGACCTGAAGCAAAGCTCCATTCTGAACAATTTCAATCTGGTATATATGCTGCGGGTGCGGAAGGCCGCAGCCAGCAACAATGAATATTTGAAGTTCGAACAGTACAAGCGGGGCGATAACGTCGCAGAAGCGGATGAGTCGCTAGAAAAAGCGTTCTACCGGGTATCTGACTTCAAACAAATGCAATTCTTCGAGGACTAAGCTGAAGTCCGCAGGCATCTCTGACTTGTGTTTGCAAGCAGATTCATTCGTTGTTATAATAAGGCAGGAAGTATTTGCTAACATCATTCATTAGCAGAGACCATATCCTTTTGCGGGACAGGAACTAGAATAAGTGATGATGGTCCGGATTTCCGAACATTCATAATATGAATCTGCCTCAATCGCTTAGACGGTAAGGGGCTAAGTATATATCGTTACATGTTCCGGGAAGTCCAGGGTGAAGCGTTTCTGCAGAAAAAGCTTCGACGGGGAGATTTTATATGGAAATAATAATTTTTTTACTATCGGGCTTTTATACGTGCATATCCGCATTTAAATGGTATTATGGACTGACGGAAATGTGGCCGCCCGACCACAGTAAGCAGACAAAATACATACTTGGTTTTCTGCCCGTTGTTTCTTTTGCGATCATGGTATATACACTGACCGTGTTAGCATCATTTGATGTAGTGGATAGCTTTTTCTACATCCTCTTTTATGTCTTAATGGGTTATGCCTGTGTGTTTCTAAGCCTGGGCTTAGTGTTTTACTATTTTGATATCTCCTGGAGGGACGATGTTTTAAGTCTGAACAACAAGGCTGCTGTCTTTACAATGGCCGGTGTATTTCTAGGGTTGGTTATCATCTATTCCGGAGCGAACATTGGTGACGGCCCGGGATGGTGGTGCGTTTTGATAGCAGGAGGGTTGGGATTAATCGCATGGATTTTTTTGGGTCGCATCTTTAATGTTTTCACACAGATATTTGAACGAATTACAGTGGAACGGGATGTTCCCTGCGGTATTCGTTTTGGTTTTTATCTGCTCGCAAGCGGGATCATCCTGGGGAGAGCATCTGCCGGGGACTGGACTTCTTTTGCCATGACGATTGTGGAGTTCTATGTTGGATGGCCGGTTTTACCTTTAACTGCCCTGGCGATTGCGGTTGAACGATATTATAGCAATAAGGCGAAGCTAAGAGAAAACACACAGGAAAGTGGTCTGACTGCCGCGATCTTCTGCGGAGGCATCTATGTTTTGCTGGCAATTTTTAGTGTCATGATGTACCCAATGGTTGAGAACCCAATGTATGACAGCATGCGGACAATATTCTTTGGAGCACTGTTATGAAAAAAACAATTGAGCTGGCTCGAATTCCTGATGACCAGTATTCCGAATACCGGTATCAGGTGATATTTAAGGCTTATAAATGGGATCCGCAGGTAGGGGACCACAATACCATTGCAAAGCATGTTGTTTTGATGGAGAGGGAAACCGCCCAACAGCTTGAGGCATGGGCTGAACAATTATCCGAGGAAACCATGCGGATGGAAGAGGCGCTCATTCACAAACTGTCTTTGGTAAAAAAACTGGGGCTGCCCGGGAAAATATTCAGAGCCGTGGAACGGCTCTCAGACTACGACAGAAGCAGAAACGTCCGCTTAATGCGGTTTGATTTTCATCCGACAACTGACGGATGGGCGGTGTCCGAGGTGAACAGCGACGTACCCGGCGGCCTGGCTGAAGCATCTGTATTGCCGGATATTTCATGCAGGTACTTTAGCGGGTACGAGCGCCGTAAACATGTTGCTGAAAGCCTTTTAAAAGCGTTTACAGGTATAGTGGGGGAGAATCGCACCATG
>JAEZBW010000548.1 GCA_023426765.1 Bacillota bacterium | reverse complement strand
CGACGAGGAGGAGGCCACCTCCACCATCGTCCGGGGCTTCCTCAACGTGGACATCATGGGCCTGCCCAAGGAATTGCAGGACGTCATCGAGGCCACCATCAGCGAATCCGAAAAGGACATGTTCTAAACGGAGTTCGTCCATACGAGGGACGTGCGTAATTCACCTTGCCGGAGTCCGGGGGGATGATCCCCCGGTGGGTTCAGGGCAAAGCCCTGGCCGCCGGAGGCGTCCTTCCACAGCGAATGCTGATGTCTCGCATACGCACGCAAACCGCCGCGGCCGGCTTGGCCGCGGCGGTTTTTTGCTTGCCAAGGCCGGGCCGGTTGTCGTAAGCCCCGAACCGGTCGGCAGTTCACCCAGGCGTCGCCGCCCCGTAAGGGGAGCTAAACCTGCCGCTTTTCTCCATTCCGCACCGACACCTTATCCCGTGCCGCGTCGGAAGCCGGCGACCACCGACATCCTCCTTTCCGGACAGGCACGCTTGCAAGGATAAGCGATGTCACGCGAAGCATTTCCTTTTTCCGTGGACGACATTTCCGCCCTGGCCAAGGCCGTGCGCGGCAATCTTTCTGACGCGCAGGCCGCGCCCGGCCATGTCGAGATGCTCAACATCCTGGCCCGGGCCGCCGGCTGCCGCAACTTCCAGCATTTTCGGGCCAACGCCAAGGCCCAAGCCCGCCTCGACGCGCCCATCACTCCGGCCGCGCCGCCCCAGACCGTGGATTACGCCCGGCTGCGTCGGCTCCTGCGCCATTTCGACGCCGACGGCCGTCTGGTGCGCTGGCCGGGCAAGTGGAGCGAACGGCAGGTGGTCCTGTGGCTCCTGTGGTCGCGGCTGCCGGCCCGGCGGGTCATGACCGAGGGCCAGGTCAACGCCTGCCTGGAGGCTTGCCACACCTTTGGCGACGCCGTGCTGCTGCGTCGGATGCTGTGCGACGGCGGCCTGCTGGTCCGCACCCCGGATTGCCGGGAGTACCGACGGGTGGAGGCCCGGCCCGAGGCCACCGGCCGGGAACTCATCCGCCGCCTGGGCCGGCCGGGCGACGCCGGGGAGACGCCGCGATGAACGCCGAATTGTCCCCCTGCCGCGTCGAGACCTCCCACGGCCCGGTGGAGTACGCCGCTTACGGCGATGGACCGCCGCTTCTGTGTCTGCACGGCGCCATGGGCGGCTTCGACCAGAGCGCCATCCTGGGCCGGTTGCTGGCCCCCGAAGGCTGGCGGGTCGTGGCCGTGTCGCGTCCGGGCTACCTGGGCACGCCCCTTGGCGGCCGGGAGACCCCCGAAGCCCAAGCCGACCTGTGCGCCGCGCTCCTTGCCCAGCTGGACGTCGGGCCGGCGGCGGTCATGGCCGTCTCGGGCGGCGGCCCCTGCGCCGTGCATCTGGCCCTGCGCCATCCGCGCCTGACGCGCGCCCTGGTGCTGGTCTCCACTTGTTCCGGGCGCATCACGGAGCGGTTGCCCCTGGCCTGGCATATGCTGCGTCTGGCGGCCCGGTTTCCCCGGCTTGGGGCGCTCCTGCGACCCAAAGCCGCCTCTCCCGAACAAGCGGTCAAGCGCGGCTTTCGCGATCCGGCGTCGCGCCGGGCCGTCATGAACGATCCCGAGGCGTTGGCCCTTTTCGCGGAACTCTCGGCCCAGACGCGGTCCCGCCTTGGGGAGCGTCTGGCCGGGACCGTCAACGACGTGGCCGTGACCCGCAGCCGTGATTATCCCCTGGAGGACATTGCCGTGCCGACCCTGGTCGTCCACGGCACGGCCGATCCCCACGTGCCCTTTGTCGCCCATGGCCAACGGCTGACCGAGCGCATCCCCGGGGCGCGTCTGGCCGCCCTGGCCGGCGGCGAACACGCCGTTATCTTCAGCCATAGGCGTCAAGCCCGACAGGCCGTGGCCGCCTTCCTGGCCGGCTTGCCCGAGGCGTGAGGCCGGCTCAAGGCAACACGCCCTTGGTCGTTGCCGCTGACGCAAAAAACCGCCCGGGCTGATGTCCGGGCGGTTTTATTCATGAAGCGCAGGCCTGCTTCGACTGAACCACGGGGTGGAAATTACGAGGATTGGCCGCGCCGTCGGGCAGGGCGGGCGTGGCGCGGCGCACGTTGGTTGGCTCGGCCTTGTCCTGTCCCAGGCTTTGTGCCGACGCCGGCCTTGGCTTCCGGCCGTGTGTCGCCGACCTGGGGCGGGCAGGCCGGACAAGGCGGGCGCTTCGTGTCGCTCCCGGCTGTCGGCCGAGGCGTTGGTGGGGCTGGTGCGGCATCCGCACCGTCCAAACCCACCGAACAGCGCAGGGCGACCAGTTCGGCCGACGTCAGTTCGCGGCAAGCACCGGGCGGCAAGTCGCCCAGCGTCACCGGCCCCTGGCTGACCCGGGCAAGGCGCAACACGGTCAGGCCCAAATCGCGACACATGCGCCGGATCTGGCGGTTGATGCCTTGATGGAGTTCCATTTCGAGCACGGCGCGATCCTGGCCCGGCCCCTCGACCAGCCGAGCGGCCACCGGGGCCAGGCGTTCGCCCTCGGCCAGACGCATGCCCCGGGCCATGATGCCGAGCATGTCCGGCGTCACCCGGCCGCGCACGGTCACTCGATAGCGCTTGGGCACGTGCCAGCGCGGATGGGTCAGGCGCAGGGCCAGTTCACCGTCGGTGGTGAGCAAAATCAAGCCTTCAGAAAAAAAGTCCAGCCGCCCGACCGGAAAAAGGCGTGTCCCGCGCCAGGCCTCGGGCAGGCCGTCAAAGACCGTGGGCCGGCCTTCGGGATCGCTGGCCGTGGTCACCACGCCGGGCTTTTTGTGCAGCGCCAGGGTCACCGGCCTTTCCACGGCCAGACTGACCGGAGCGCCGTCCACGGCCAGGGCGTCGCGGGCGGGATCAATGCGAAGCCCGGCCTCGGTGACCACGGCTCCGTTGACCGTCACCCGCCCGGCGGCGATCAGGGCGTCGGCGTGTCGTCTGGAGCACACCCCGGCCGAGGCCAGGGCCTTGTTGATGCGCGTTTGCCGCGAATCCGTCGTGTCCATGTCGTCAGGCCGGCAGTTCGAGGGCAAAACGAGTGCCCTCTTTGGCGGTAGAAGTGCAAATAATCTCGCCGCCCAGACACTGGCGGGCAAAAAGGCGCATGCTGTAGGTTCCAAGGCCCCGGCCTTCGCCCTTGGTGGAGAAC
>JAEZBW010000522.1 GCA_023426765.1 Bacillota bacterium | reverse complement strand
CAAATGGACAGGGCCATGAAGGTGATAGGACAGGTGTTTACGCAATTGCCGCCCAGAGAGAAAACGGCAGACTAGAAATATGATCCTGAACCATCAAAAACATCTGCGTAAACCCCATCAGGCGGATGATTGATCAGATATTAAACAAAAATTCAGAAAAACGCCCCCGGTACCGGTTTTAAGCCGGTTACCGCGGGCGCTTTATAATGAGGCCCGATGTCCCCCACCTCTATAGGTGA
This sequence comes from Bacillota bacterium, assembly GCA_023426765.1. Classification (GTDB taxonomy): domain Bacteria; phylum Bacillota; class Clostridia; order DSM-8532; family DSM-8532; genus JAAYJG01. Next base: position 7,416 of record JAEZBW010000522.1, on the reverse strand, counting down.
CGGATACCGATTACCTTAATCAGGCGGCGAGCATATCTCCCACCTCGATATAACGGTGTGTTGCAAATGCAAGCCATCGCTTCCGCTGTTATAATTAAGGATTTAATGTACATGATTTTTTCTGTGTTGAAATTCTTTCTGTATTGCAAGGCAAAACAGCAGACAAAAAACAGTATAACTATTCTACTGGGGGATGACCTCAATAGTAATGGAGTTGTCCTTTAACAGGGAGCGTAATTGTTTGTAAAACTTGCTTTCCTGTTCGTCGGAAGACTGCCCGAGGACAATCAGATCAATATGATGTTCTCTGGCAAAAGCAGCGATGGTTTCTGAAATATTATCGGCCCTGAGCATGGTCATTTCAGCATCGTTCAGCTTAGAGATTTTAAAGAGGTATTCAAGCGCTTCACTTTCCCGGCTGTTATCCAGGATGTTCCAGGCGTTTTTCGCCACATGCAGCACATGCAGGGTTCCCTGGGCGGATTTCATGCCAGAAGCCGCTTTGATCAGGCGTTCACAGGTTTTTTGCTTGGTGACGCAAGCCAACACATTTTGATATATATTCAAGATTTAGTTACCTCATTTTCTATTTGATAATTCAAGCAGCCAATCAGTTTCTACGATCACATTATACCAGAAAACAACCGTTTATGTCTGAACGGATTGTAAATTGTTTGTTACTAAGAGAGGAACATGTGTTACAGTTCGCGCCTCACTGGAGTTAGCGGGTGGTTTGGGTGATTTTTGTGACGAACTGAGATTGTTGGGAAAACCCGAGCCGACTCCGAACAACAAACTTCGAAGCAGGTTCGCAGATGCTGCGCGAGCTGGTGCAGGGCTGGTGCAGGTCAAGCCTAGAGACGGTACCAATTGAAAGTCATGGCGGTTTTTGCTATAATGCTGGTATTCCCATTCTCTATGGAAAAATAATGTTCAGGCAAAAATCGGAGGTGCTGCTTTGGTCTTTTCCAGCTTGCTTTTTCTTTATTGCTTTTTGCCTTTAAACCTTCTGCTATACTTTTGCTTCAAAAACAACCACGTCCGCAGTGTTATTCTGGTGGTTTTCTCTTTGGTCTTCTATGCCTGGGGTGAACCCAGATGGGTTGTTCTTTTAGTTTTCAGTGCATCGGTTGACTATGTGAACAGCTTGATCATTGAAAAAAACAGAGGCACCTGGAAAGCAAAGACAGCGCTGGTTTTATCCATTGCAATCAATCTCTCCCTGCTGTTTTTCTTTAAGTATTCTGCATTTTTCAGCCAAAACCTCAATACTGTTTTGGGAACAAGTATACCCGCCAGCAATTTCAGCCTGCCCATCGGTATATCCTTTTACACCTTCCAGACGCTCTCTTACACCATCGATGTTTACCGCAACGAAACCAAAGCACAGCCTTCCTTTTTAAAGTTCATGCTCTTCATTTCCCTTTTTCACCAGCTTGTTGCAGGGCCCATTGTGCGCTACAGCGATATCGCCGCCGAGATTGACAACCGAACGGTGACATTATCCGATATCTCCCTGGGGATCAACCGCTTTGTGATTGGGCTGGCGAAGAAGGTGCTGCTGGCCAACACGGCAGGGGAACTCGCCGGATCGTATCTGGATGGAAACATAAAGCTGCTGACAACCGGAGGGGCATGGATTGGAATAATTCTATTCTCGCTGCAAATCTATTTTGATTTCGCAGGATATTCCGATATGGCCATCGGGATGGGACACATGATCGGCTTTCACTATAAGGAGAATTTTAATTACCCGTATATCGCAACATCTGCGACGGACTTCTGGCGCAGGTGGCATATCTCATTGGGCAGTTTTTTCAGAGATTATCTTTACATACCCCTTGGCGGGAACCGGAAGCATCATATTCCCAATTTGCTGATCGTATGGTTTCTGACAGGCCTCTGGCATGGAGCCAGCTGGAATTTCGTCATATGGGGTTTGTTTTATGGCGTGCTGATCATACTGGAGAAGCTGTTCCTGGAGAAGTGGCTGAAAAAGCTTCCTGCCTTTGTTTCGCATGTTTGGCTGCTGCTTGCCGTTATCATCGGCTGGGTGTTTTTCTACTTTACGAAGTTTGAAGATGCGGTGCGCTATTTGGGAATTATGTTTGGTGCAGGTGAAAATGGATTCCTCGGTATTGAAGATAAAATCCTGATCACAAATAATATCCTGTTTTTAGCTGTTGCAATCCTGGCTTGCACTCCTTTGATATCAAAGTTATGGGAGAGGATTCTGAGACGGGCCGAAGTCTGGAAACACGGTGAATGGATATCGGCCATGGGGCATCCCGTTGTCAACCTGGTTTTGCTGGTTTTATCCACGGCATTCCTGGTCGGAAAGTCTTATAATCCGTTTTTATACTTCAGATTTTAGGAGCCGGATTGTATTTTTACGAAAAGTCTCCAAAGTGAGGTTCACTGATGATACAGGGTAGAAAAAATGAAAATCATAAGCAACTTCTGAATATTGCGGTTTTTGCCGTATGCCTGATGATGGGTGGTCTGGCCAGCCTTATCACGCCGGATCGGGTCGTATCCGAGCAGGAAAACAGGGCACTGATGCAACTGCCTGAATTTCACAGCGATACTTTTTTCAACGGGGAGTATTTCACCGGGATTGAAAATTATTACGCCGATCAGTTTTTTTTAAGAGATTACTTTGTCGGAATCAGAAACGATCTTAAAAGCTGGATGGGTTTGCCTGGGGCGCAGGAGGTTCAACTGGTCACTGCAGGAGGGTTCAATGTCTTTGAGGAGCACATGGCCCCCGGCAATATGGACGACGTGGATAATCCGGAAATAACGGGCGATGTTTTGCAGAACTCAAACCAACCGGAAACCGGTGAACCTGCCACGATAACACCGGTTGCTCCTTCACCGGTTAACCCTCCTGGTGTTGCTTCAGTTTCTCCATCCATAGGAGCATCACCGCCTGCAGAAACGACAATTGTTCCATCTGCGGAAGCTGCGGTTGCTCCCGCTTCTGCATCCAATACTGAACCGACCGGAGTCTCCCCTGCCATAACCGGAGCAGCCCCTTCCCCGACAAGCAAACCGGCGCGGGATGATGACGGCAAAACCATCGGAAAAGTGTTGATTTATAAGGACAGCGCATACGCCCTGTTCCCCTTCAGCGAGGATTCAGCCAATTATTATGTGAAAATCCTGAACCAATTTCGACAGGAGGCGGGGGACGGTGTGACGGTTTATTCCATGCTGGCCCCGACCAGTATGGAATTTCTGCAGGAAGAAAAGTATCAAAAACTGACCGACTCTCAGAAGGACACCATAGCATATGTCAACGCAAAGCTTAAAGGGGTTGTACCTGTAGACGCCTATACCCCCTTAAGTGAACATTCCAGGGAATATGTCTATTTCAGAACCGATCATCACTGGACTGCACTGGGCGCTTATTATGCCTATACCGGCTTTGCCGCAGCAGCCGGGTTTGAACCGGTTTCCCTGGGAAAATACGAAACCGACATCATCGAAGGTTACATCGGATCGATGTACGAGACTACCGGCAGCAGCAACCTGAAACGAAACCCCGACACCATAACCGTTTATAAACCTTTCACGAAGAACGAATATAACATCTATTACGGATCGGCAATCAAGATGAAGGTCATTGACATGTCCCATGCCGATAAGAAAATTAAATACAGGGTATTCCTAAGCGGCGACAGGCCTTTGGGGATCATCAAAACAGATGTGGGCAACGGCAAAAAGATATTGGTCATCAAAGACTCCTACGGCAACGCCATGGTTCCTTTTCTGCTGCCGCATTATGAAGAAATCTATGTGGTGGATCCCAGGCAGTATGAAAAAAATATCTTCAGCCTAATCCGGGATAACGACATTCAGGAGGTGTTGTTCCTGAATTATGTGCCCATCTTAAGCTATTATGGTTATATTGATCTGATTGTAAAAGTGATGGAAGCAGAGTAATAACCGATGACTTCAAATATACACATTCTGTAAAAAGAATTTGACTCAGCCATGGAAATATGATAAAATTATAATAATACAAAACTTTTGCAGGGTTTTATTTCCAGATAAAAAGGGAAAACCCTCAGAAGACAATAGAAAAAGCCGAGTTCATTTGTATGAAGCGGGGGACCCAATCAGGGGGCGAATTCCAACAGGATAGGATAACTCTTTCAATCCGAGCCCGTCAGCTAACCTCGTAGGCTGTGAAAGAGGAGTATAACGGCATGTAACCATGGATATACTCCATGGTTTTTTTGTTCTCTTTTTCCGTTGCTCTGGTTTTCTTTCCGCAAATGAAATTCCTGATTTGCATGCACATCCGCAGAAGCGTCAAACCCAGGGGAAAAATCGGCTTTTCCCAGACAACAGAGGCTTTCAAATTCACAATAAGGCTTGTTCGTTGTAATAACGGCGTTCCTGAAAAGACGCTGAAGGAAGCATCAGGTTTAAGGTTGAACCTGCATGCAAAATGAATGGTTCGGTAGATAACCGAAAGCAAAAGCTGCCATGGAATCATGAAAACAATGGATTGGAAAGGAGAAAAAATCATGAATATTAAGAAAAGAAAAAACAACCTTCTCATAGGCGATTACACAAAGATGGCTGAAGAATGCAGTAAAATCGATCAGGAGCTTTACACCCGATATGAAGTAAAGCGCGGCCTCCGGGACATCAGCGGAAAAGGTGTTTTGGCCGGTCTGACCGAAATCGGCGAAGTCCTCGCCTCCGCCACCGAGGGGGGAGAACTGGTTCCTGCGCCTGGACGACTGATATACAGGGGAATGGATATCGAGGATATTGTCAATGGGTTTATCAGCGAAAACAGGTTTGGCTTCGAAGAGACATCCTATTTGCTGATGTTTGGAAAATTGCCCAACCAGTATGAGCTGAGGGATTTTGATGAACTGCTGGCCGAATACAGGAATCTCCCCAGAACCTTTGTTGAAGATGCGGTGATGAAGCTTCCCAGCAACGATGTGATGAATCTGCTGTCCAGAAGCGTGCTGTCTTTGTATTGTTATGATACCAGGGCCGATGATATTTCCACCGAAAATGTCGTCAGGCAGTGCCTGCAGCTTATTGCGCAGCTGCCTTCGCTGGCTGTTTACGGGTATCAGGTATTAACCCATTACTACCAGAAGAAAAGCCTGGTCATCCATGCAACAAAGCCCACCTACAGCACTGCAGAGAACATCCTGCATCTGTTGAGGCCCGATTCGAAGTTCACCCGTCTGGAAGCCATTTTGCTGGATTTGGCTTTGGTACTTCATGCCGAACACGGCGGAGGAAACAACTCCACCTTTGCCAACCATGTAATCTCCTCTACGGGTACCGATACATATTCGGCCATGGCCTCGTCCTTATGTTCGCTGAAGGGTCCGCGCCACGGAGGTGCCAATGTGAAGGTGGTACAGATGTTTGAGGACATAAAGCGGGAAGTGAAGGATTGGGAAAGCGATACACAGATCTGTGATTACCTTGTGAAGCTGCTGAACAAGGAAGCCTTTGACAAATCGGGCCTGATTTATGGCGTTGGCCATGCTGTATATTCCATTTCCGACCCCAGGGCGGTTATCTTTAAAGGGTACGCCAAAGAGCTGGCAAAGGAAAAAGGCTTTGAAAGGGAATTTGCTTTGTATGACAGGGTCGATAGGCTCGCACCGCAGGTGATTGCCCAAAGGAGAAAAATGTACAAGGGCGTAAGCATCAATGTGGACTTCTATTCAGGCCTTGTTTATAAAATGCTGAACATACCGGAAGAACTGTTTACACCTTTGTTTGCCATCTCCAGAATCGTGGGCTGGAGCGCGCATCGCATCGAGGAGCTGGTGAACAACGGCAAAATCATTCGTCCCGCATATAAAAGTATCGCCCCGCACCGTGATTACGTCCCGATGAACCAAAGGGCGAAGGAAGAGGACGAAGAAAAAGTTTCATCCGCCTCCTGAGTAAGCCTGTCATGTCGGAAGAATGTATACGATAAACAACAGTTTCCCGAAGCGAGGGAAACCTGTATATCAGCGGATGGATGTTTCCCGTCTTCATTCACCAATCCAGCGGCAGGGGCTCATCCTGCTGTTTTGGTTTCGTGAACTTTGGATCGCAGCAAAAACTGATAAAGAAGAGTTTGCATAAAAAACTATCAGCATCAAACAATAAGGAATACCTTAAAAATCCGATTAGGAGTTGATAAACATGTTGATTCAGCCATACTTATACTTCAACGGCAACTGCAGGGAAGCATTGGATTTCTACAGAGATATTTTTGAGACCGAAGAGCCTGAGATCCTGACCTTTGCAGATGTACCTTTCGATCCCGATAATGCGATTTCAGGAGAAATGAGAAACTATGTCATGCACGCAAAGCTGAATGTCAAAGGCACCGACCTTTTGTTTTCCGACGTATTTGCCGGGGCTGCCTTTGTTGAAGGAAACAATATACACCTCACCATTATCAGTGAAGATTTGGACGAGATAAAAACCCTGTTCAGCCGTTTGAAAGAAGGCGGTACCGTAGACATGGAGCTGCAGGAAACCTTTTGGAGCAAGTGCTATGGGTCACTGAAAGACAAGTTCGGAATCCCCTGGCAATTGGGTTATCATGAAAAACAACAAACCCGGGAATCCGAATAAAAGCTCCCAATGTTTCCGACCAGGGAAGTAAACAGGCCCCCTTCAAAAATCCCCGCTCATGTCATTCAGAGAAGGGGATTTTTTTTGTCATCATCCTTTACTTGACGATAGACCGATATACCGTTACCATAGATTATGCTCCGGTTTAGAAAATACAATAAAATCATCAAAAAAAGAAATATGAAGGGGATGGGTGAGGATATGATTCAGTCGCTGCATACGCTAAGAAAGGCTGACTCCAATCAATTCGGCGGTAAGGCTGCCAGCCTCGGAGAAATCATCGGGATGGGAATGACTGTTCCGGAAGGTTATGCATTGTCTTTTGAATTTTTTGAGGAATATATCCGATATAACAAAATCATTTACTCACCGGAACAGGTTCTGGAATACAGCAGTGAAATTCGGCAGAAAATCCTGGGGGGACAGTTTTCACAAAAGCTTTCGGACTTGTTTTATGCATCCTTCATCAATATAAAGGAAGGAAATTCTTTCGCTGTCAGGTCCTCGTCACTCATCGAGGACAGCGATACATACAGCATGGCAGGGATGTTTGAATCCTATATTGGTCTGAGTACCTATGAACAGCTGGAGGAAGCCGTAAAAAAGTGTTATGCTTCGCTTTATGCCGATAAGGTTCTCCATTTCCTGTTTGAAAACAATATTCCTTTTGAACGGCTGAAAATGGGTGTCATCGTTCAGCAATTCATCGCAGGCAGCCCCTCCGGGGTTATTTTTACCGCAGATACCATCCAGATGGACGCCGGCAGGATGCATATCAATGCTGTGGATAGT
>JAEZBW010000516.1 GCA_023426765.1 Bacillota bacterium | reverse complement strand
ACAGTGGGCAGCACCGCAAGCGTTAAAACAAGAATACCCATGCCGCCAATCCAGTGAGTAAAGCTTCTCCAGAACAAAATCCCTCTGGGCAGGCTTTCAATTTCCTGAAGAATCGTGGAACCGGTGGTTGTAAAGCCGGACGATGATTCAAAGAAAGCATCCACCAGGGAAGGAATTGATCCGCTGAAGAGGAAGGGAAGAGAACCAAAAAACGACAGCAGAATCCATGCCAGCGAGACCACGGCAAAGCCGTCCCGGGCGTAGAAATTGTTGGTTTTTACGCGAATCAGGTACATCAGTACGCCGGCTATGGACGAAATCAGTATGGAGTACATGAAAGCCCGGGCGTCATCCTGCCCGTATATCAGGCTTACAATCAGGGACGGAACCATGCACAGGGCTTCTATTCCAATGACAATCCCCAGGCTTTTAAAGATCATCCTGAAATTCACTTGCGTTCCCTCCCTATGCCATGATGTCGTTGAGACTATAAATTTTCCTGACTTTTGAGATGATGATGACGCTGTCTCCTCTTTTCAGCACATCGTCCCCGTGGGGGATGATGACTTCATTTTTCCGGACGAGAACAGCCAATAAAACGCCTTCCACCAGTCGCAGCTTTCGAAGCGGCACATCCAGGAAAGCGGTCTGTTCATGGATGGAGAACTCAACCGCTTCGGCCTGATCGTTCACAATTCGGTACAGCGATTCAAGGGGATTATCAAGGACATTTTTCATGCCGCGTACATAGCGCAGAATGATGTTCGTGGTGATCAGGCTTGGATTGATGACACTGTCGATACCGGCCTTTTTGATGATGCCGATATAATTCAGCCGGTTAATTTTAGCCACAACCTTTGAGACTCCGGCCTGTTTCGCCAGCAGAGCCGCCATGAAATTGTCCTCGTCACGGCCGGTGAGGGATACGAACGCCCCCATATCGGAAAGGTTTTCAGACAGGAGAACGGCTTCATCGGATCCATCTCCATGAATAATGATGGCATGGGGCAGCAGTTCGGAAAGGGCAATGCATCTGTCATGGTCAAGTTCGATGATTTTGACGCGCATTCCGGCTTCATCCAGAGCTTTTGCCAGATAATACGCGATTCTTCCGCCGCCGATAATCATGACATTTTTAACCTTTTGGCTGTAAAGGCCGATATATTTCAGAAAACCTGAGATATTATCGGGCTTTCCGACGATGTAAATAGTGTCGCCTGTTAATATTTCGAAATCGCCCTTCGGGATGATGGCTTCATTTCCCCGCAGTACTGCACCGATGAGACTGGAGGACATTTTTGAAGAAATATCCCTCAGTTTCATGCCCACTATCGGCATTGCATCCGTCACACGGACTTCTATCATTTCGACCCTTCCCTTGGCGAATATCTCAACGTTCATTGCCTGGGGAAAGCGCAGCATGCGGGCTATTTCACGGGCTGCAGCCCGCTCGGGATTGAAAACCAGGTCCAGGCCCAACTCTGTTTTCAACAGCGATAATTCATCGGCATATTCCGGATCCCGGATGCGTGCAACGGTATGAGTCGCACCGAGTTTTTTTCCTGTCAGGCAGCATACCATATTCATTTCATCGCTGGCTGTTGCCGCAATCAGCAGGTCACATTCGTTTATCCCTGCTTCCGCCAGTATACTTGTACTGACACCATTACCTTTGATACATCTTACATCCAGATATTCATCAGCCTTTCTCAAGGCTTCGGCGTTCTTATCAATGATGGAGATGTCATTATCTTCTTTCGAAAGGTTCTCAGCCAGACTGTAACCTGTTTTTCCATCACCGATGATGATGATTTTCATACATACCTCCGTTTTAATGCCATTGCGCTGCGTACAGCATACAAACCAACGATTCGGTTTTACCCGTTTATGGGTTTGGTTCTTCCAGATTTCTCATAGAATGCAAAAGGTGAGTCGCAATAACGATCACCCTTAAGAAACACATGTCACCAACAATGGCATTATATATCAATCAGTAAAAAAGATCAATTGAAACAACGCTGCAAGCTGAATGTTTCCAGTAGCCAGTAGCTGCCGTTCACACCGCCAGGAGAGTCAACGGGTGCATGGGTGATTTTGGCAACAAAAGGACAACTTTACGGCACATGTATTTTACCCATAAGCAATGCAGACAATAAACAGGAATCGATGTCTGCTTTTATGAAAAATGAATCGGATGCATTTTCTACATCCATTGTAAAAATTTACAGCAATGCTTTCTGAAAATTCCGAATAAGAATGAAAAATGTTGACATAATAAATATATATGCTGGAGGTGTTAAAATGGTAGGAACAGTAAAGTGGTTCAATGCTGAAAAAGGCTTTGGATTTATTGAAAGAGAAGGCGGAGAAGATGTTTTTGTTCATTTCTCTGCGATCAAGGCAGAGGGGTATAAGTCGCTGGACGAAGGCCAACGTGTTCAGTTTGACATTGAACAGGGCCAGCGAGGAGCGCAGGCAACAAATGTTGTACCGTTCTGACTCACCAGGGGCATCGACAGATGCCCTTTTTATTATCCATTCCAGCCCGTAAATCCCAATGCAATTGCAGGCAATTGCTTCCGTTGTTATAATATAGCTGATAAAGCTATGGAATGAGGGCAAAGGGAAGCAATGAAAATTCAAAGTTTCTTAAAGTATGTTGAAATTCAAACAAAACTGGCAAGCATGATCTCCCTGCTGCTGGGAACAGCACTGGCATTATACCGTTATAAAACCTTGAACCCGGTGAATTTTCTGCTCATGCTCGTATCGCTGCTATGCTTTGACATGACCACCACGGCCATCAACAATTATATGGACTTTAAAAACGCCAGAAAAAAGTCCGGGTATGGATATGAAAAGCATAATGCCATTGTGCGGGACAATATCAGGGAGACGGCAGCTGTTACAGTGATCGTTATGTTGCTTGCAGTTGCAATCGGCGCAGGGTTCGTGCTGTTTCTACGAACGAATGCCGTCGTTCTGGTTTTGGGAATCATTTCTTTTGCTGTAGGAGTGCTTTATTCAGCAGGGCCGATCCCTATTTCCAGAACCCCCTTCGGAGAGATTTATTCCGGATTGTTCATGGGCTTTTTAATACCGTTCCTGTCGGTATTCATTCATGTACCCGACAGGAATATTGTTGGTTTGCTTTTAGAAAAATCGGTTTTCACCTTCCGGGCGGATGTCTGGGAAGCGGTATCCATTTTCATCGCTTCGGTTCCCGCTGTTGTTTGTATCGCCAATATCATGCTTGCGAACAATATCTGTGATATGGAAGATGATTTGGAAAACAGGCGGTATACTCTTCCGCTTTATATCGGAAAGGAAAAAGCGCTGCTTCTTTTTAAACTGCTTTATTACACCGCATACCTGTCCGCCATCATTGGAATAGCGCTTGGGATTATTCCCATTACAGGCCTTCTGTTCTTTTTGACGTTTATTCCGGTCCACAGAAATATCAAAACCTTTGAGCAAAAGCAAAGCAAAGCCGAAACCTTCGGGCTGTCGGTGATGAATTTTACCGTGATGAATGTCACGCTGATACTGGTATTTGCATCAGGGATCGTGATTAACGTACTTTAATGCGTGTCAGGAAGCGTGAAATTAGAGTAAGCAGAAAGTCATCAACCTTCATTTATGGAGTTCTCGGGTTATATCTTCCGGGCATTGATGGCTGCTATCGGTAATACAATCTTTATAATGGCACCATGCTCACCATTCCCTGCGGTTATGCTTCCGTTATGTTTTTCAATAATACTTTTCGTAATGGAAAGACCAAGTCCGAAGTGTCCCTGCTTCCCCTTATAAAAGCGTGTAAAAAGCTGCTTCAGATCTTCCGGATCGAACCCGGGGCCATCATCGGTGATGGTTAATTCCAACCATTCGGAATTCATTTGCAGGGATACCAGCATCACTTCATTTTTGGCATAGCGAAGGCTGTTGTCCAGCAGGTTGGTTATCGCACGCGTCAGCTTTTCTCCATCACCATGGATCTGAAGGGATTCAGGATCCAGGCGTACGGCGATTTCCTTTCCCTGTTTCCGGGCGATGGCCTGCATACGGACGGCACAGAAATGCAGCAGTTCATGAAAGTCCAGATACTCCATATGATAAGGTTCTTCCATCGTATCCAGCCGTGAGAGGTATAGCAGGCTTTCAACCAACCGGGTCAGCCTTGCGGTTTCATCCAGGATGACCCGCACGGCTTCGCTGTTTTCCACAACGCCGTATTGAATCCCTTCGGCATAGCTGTGGATGGACATGATGGGGGTGCGGAATTCATGGGAAACATTTTGCAGAAAGGTCTTTTGTGCCTGATCATGGGATTCCAGCTTTTCGGTCATGATGTTAATGTTGTTCACCAACTCCAAAATCTCATCATCGGCAGGTATATGAATCCGCCGGAACTGCCTTTCGGACAAATCCCGGATATGAGTGCACAGCGTTGAGATGGGAGTGGATATTTTTTTGGAAAGGTATGACGAAACACCGGTTACAATCAGGGCAGCGAGAATGGATACGGCCAGCAGGATCAGGTTGATGGAATACTGCATTTCCGAAATTTTATCCATGCTGGTATAAATGACAAGCTTACTGACGTTCACCGGGAGATCGTTCCTCAGAGATACGACGATGGCTGCATATTCCTTGCCTTCATACAGAAAGGTGATTTCATTCCCTTCCTTCATGAATTCGCGCTGGTGCTGGACGCATATCAGGAAACCTCGCAAAAAAGTGATGACTATGGCAAAACACTTTACTTTGTCAATCTGCTGCATACCGACGGCAATGTGAAAACCTGGTTGACTGCGGGTAACAATATCGCGCTGAAAGGTGATCTTGTGACATACGAGATGACAAATGCCGGTGAAGAATATGACACTGCGGTTCTGACGGAGCTTCAATACATGCAGGACAAAACCCATGAGATCCGAAAGGACGAACGGATACTGGACAAGACCTTTGATACCGAAAATGTCGTCATTTTGAATATGGTGCACAATGTTTATGGAAGAAACAGCGACGCATCGGTGCTGAAATGGTCGGATCTGCCTTCGGGCCGTATTTCCACAGGCAAATTGAAATACGCACATACCACAGGGGATTTTCAGGATATCGATGTTCTCTATTTTGACAATATCCTCGATGAGGGAATTCAGTTTGGTCTTGTGACCGATTACAGGACCATTTATGCCCGGGAGGGCACAACCCAGACCATTGAAGTTTTTGTGGGCGGGAAGGAATACACCTTCACCGCGGAGCCTTTAACCGATATCAGAACAGGCTGTATCCTGAGGCTTCGGATGTCGGGTAGCACAATTCTTTCGGCTGTAAGGGTGGAAAACCCATATACAGTGACAGATGTCATCCAGGCAGCCGATTCCACCAGATTGCGGGTGAAGGACACGACCCTCACTTACCACAGGGATTTGGCTGTCTATGAACTGGCCACGGGAAACGAATGGAAGAGGGTCGGAACAAACGAGCTGACAAAGGAAAATACCAAACAATTGGAGATTTATCTGGACAAGCTGCTTGAGTATGGGGGTAAAGCAGTAGCTGTCCTTATTCGGTAGAAAGAGCGTCATGCTCGAAGCAAGGGTTGTACCTTAAGTTCAGGTGCGACCCCTGTTGTTTGTCAAAAACAAAGCCGCACCCGTTACTTCTGCTGAAGATGGTATCATCCCGCCTGCTTCAGTAAGAATACCCCGAAACGGAACGAAGCTCTCTGTAAATTTGGTGGGGTTGAAGACAGGATTCGCCGATGATATAGTATAATATGGAAATGCCGGTGGATGCCGCAAGAGTTCTTGCGGCATCCGACATGCCATGATGTTGATTCACTTGAAGGCATATGTATAAGGCATGGAATGCATGCCGGAGTATTGCAAGGCTAATTTTACGGAGGAGATGGAATGAAATACAGGGTAACCCGGAAACAGCAAAACAGCAGGCTTTGTTTTGTCTGCGGGCTGAAAAATGAATACGGCCTGAAAACCGCTTTTTACGAACTGGAGAACGGGCAGCTCGCCGCGCTGTTTCATACTGCGGAAAAACATCAAAGCTATCCCGGACGGCTGCATGGAGGGGTAGCAGCGGCAGTACTGGATGAAACCATTGGCAGGGCTGTGATGTTAAGCAATGAAAACTTCTGGGGTGTTACCATCGAGCTGCAGATAACCTATAAGAAACCCCTTCCCCTTGGGGAAACACTGATGGCGGTTGGCAGGATAACAAAGGATTCCACCAGAATTTTTGAAGGAACCGGAGAGATATACCTGGCAAACGGTGAAATTGCTGCCACGGCACACGGGAAATATCTGAAAATGCCTCTGGTAAAAATAGCGGATTTCAACGAAGATCATGAAGAATGGCAGGTTGTTCCGAACGAACAGGATCCCGCAGAGATTGATCTTCCGTAGAAATTTACCAGGGGGATAAGTTCTCTGACTAAAAACTATGGCCGGGGAACCTGGGCCCCACCCCTGGTAAATCCGGCTCATGACAATAAATGAACAATTTCAGACAAAAGCTGATTGGAATACCCATATGATTTCAGGTATGATGAAGATGATACAATCGGAAATCTTAGGATGAGCGAGGGTTACTGTATGAATAAAAACGAAGTGTACATGAATACGGACTATTCTTTTGAGGAAAGAGCGAAGGATCTGGTATCCCGAATGACGGTTGAGGAGAAGGTATCCCAGATGCTCCATGCTTCACCCGCCATCGAAAGGCTTGGCGTACCGGCCTACAACTGGTGGAACGAAGGGCTGCATGGCGTCGCAAGGGCAGGTACGGCCACCATGTTTCCGCAGGCCATTGGAATGGCGTCCACCTTTGACGATGAGCTGCTGCATAAAATTGCCGACGTAATCTCTACCGAAGGACGTGCAAAACATCATGCCTACGCCAGGAAAAATGATCGTGGAATATACAAGGGACTGACCTTCTGGTCTCCGAACATCAATATTTTCAGGGATCCAAGATGGGGCCGCGGCCAGGAAACCTACGGGGAGGATCCGTACCTGACAACCCGGCTGGGTGTTGCCTTTGTGAAGGGCTTACAGGGGGATCATCCCAAATACCTGAAGGCAGCTGCGTGTGCAAAGCATTATGCGGTTCACAGCGGGCCTGAAGCCGATCGTCATCGTTTTGATGCCGTCGCATCCAAAAAGGATATGGCTGAAACCTATCTGCCGGCCTTTAAAGCATTAGTACAGGAAGCCCGTGTGGAAGCCGTGATGGGCGCGTACAACCGGACCAACGGCGAGCCCTGCTGCGGCAGCAAGACGCTGCTTGTGGATATTCTCAGGGACGAGTGGGGGTTTGATGGACATGTTACCTCCGACTGCTGGGCCATTCGTGATTTTCATCTGTATCATCAGGTTACCGCTACAGCACCGGAATCGGTTGCGCTTGCAGTGCGCAACGGATGCGATCTGAACTGCGGAAACCTGTATGGAAACCTGCTGATTGCCCATCAGGAGGGGCTTATCACCGAAGAAGAAATTGATCGTTCGGTCACCCGCCTGATGATCACCAGAATGCGTCTGGGGATGTTTGATCCCCAAGAACTGGTGCCTTTCGCATCCATCCCGTTTGAAACCGTGGACAGCAAAGAACACCTTGCACTGGCGCTGGAAGCTTCTGAGAAATCTTTAGTGCTGTTAAAAAATGATAATGTTCTGCCGCTTCAAAAGGACGGAATCAAATCCATTGCCGTCATCGGGCCGAATGCCGACAGCCGGCAGGCATTGGTGGGCAATTATGAAGGAACGGCGTCTGAATATGTTACCGTGCTCGAAGGTATCCGGGAGTTTGCCTCTCCGGATACAAGAATCTATTACTCGGTGGGATGCCACCTGTACAATGACAAAGTCCAGGGCCTTGGTGAGGTCGGGGACAGAATTCAGGAAGCGGTGAACTGTGCTGAAAGAGCCGATGTGGTTGTGCTTTGCCTTGGCCTGGATGCAACCATCGAAGGCGAGGAAATGCATGAAAGCAATGCGTTCGGATCGGGCGACAAGCGGGATCTGAACCTGCCCGGCCAGCAGATGGAGCTGATGCAGGCAGTCTATGCGACCGGCAAACCGGTGGTTCTGGTATTGCTGACAGGAAGCGCTCTGGCCGTGAACTGGGCGGATGAAAACCTCCCGGCAGTTTTAAATGCATGGTATCCGGGTGCGCTGGGCGGCAGAGCCATCGCTTCGGTGCTGTTCGGCGAAACCAATCCCTCGGGAAGGCTGCCGGTAACTTTTTACCGTACAACGGAGGAGCTTCCGGACTTCACCGATTATGCCATGGAAAACCGTACCTACCGGTATATGAAAAATGAAGCTTTGTATCCTTTCGGTTTCGGGCTAAGCTATACGCAGTTTGAATATTCAAACCTGAAGCTGTCCAGGGATGAGATATCTTCCGGCGAAGGGCTTGTGGCAACCGTTACGGTTACCAATACCGGAAAGTTTGCCGGTGATGAAATTGCCCAGTTATATCTGAAAGATGTGGAAGCCGGCGTTACCGTTCCGGTATGGCAGCTTTCAGGAATGAAACGGCTGAGCCTGGCACCCGGTCAATCGGCACAGGTATCGTTTGAGATTCTGCCCGATCAACTGACGGTGGTCAATGAGGAAGGGGAAAGGATATTTGAGCCTGGAACCTTTGAGGTATATGTCGGTGGTTCCCAGCCCGATACCAGAAGCATCCGGTTAACCGGAAAAGCCCCGCTGAAGGCGACGTTTTGGGTAAGGGGACACACCGCTGAGTAGATGGATCCAAGGTGAGGGGACACACCGCTGCTTCGCGGGTCATTCTTGCTGCGGAATGTCCCCTTCCATTAGCTGCGGAATGTCCCCTTCTATTTGCGCGGGCTGGTCGCAAGCGAAAGCTTGCTGCTCGCCCATGCAACCTGGAATGTCCCCCTTTGATTAACCTGCTTGCCCCTCTCCCTGTTTTCGGATAGAATGGGGAGGGGGGCTTTTTATGTACATTAAGAACCTTGTGGAAATGGATATGTTCCCGGAACCCTTTCCGGTCAGGATTGAGCACAATCACACGCCATCCTTCGAATATCCCGCTCACTGGCATAAAGCGGCGGAAATTGCCTTTGCCAGAGAGAAGGATATGGGTATCGTCATCAACAACCACTCCTATGTGCTTCAGGAAGGGGATCTGGTATTTATCGCAGGTGGGGATATTCACAGCTATCCCGTTTCAAATGGCGGGGAGCGGGTGTTTATCCTGTTTGATCTGCAGGATATGATGAACAGCGATGCCCTCCGGCAGGATTATTCCCTGATCTCAAAATCCATCTTTATCCGAAGAAACTCAGAGCTTCATTCAACAATGATGCAGCATATTGAGGGGATCCTTCGGGAGGCTGCGAACATCACGGCAGGCTCAAGGTTTGTGCTGCTTGCAAGAATTTACGATCTGACGGCACTGATCAGCCGGAGCACCGACCGGGAGAATGAGCTTTCGGGGAGCGATCGGAAGGATTTACTGCATAAAATCGGGAAAGTAGTGGATTACATCGAGCAAAATTACATGGAGCCCATCACCCTGAAATCCGCAGCAGAAAATGCGGGCTTCAGCGAACACTATCTTTCGAGGATATTCAACCGGGCCATCGGAAGCCCGTTCCATCTATATCTGAGTAAAATCAGGATCAAGCATGCAGAGAATAAAATCATCCTGAATGATGACAGTATTACGGAGATTGCCTTTAGCTGCGGCTTCAACAGCATCCCCACCTTTAACCGTCTTTTCCGGGAAATGAAGGGCTGTACGCCGCTGGAGTACAGAAAAATGAGATGGGATCATCACAGGAAGGGAGACTAACCCAATGCCCGACAAAAATATTACTTTTCACACCGGTAAGGTGACCCGGGAAGACAGGGAGAAGCTGCTGGGACAAAAAGGTCTGGTTGTCTGGCTGACGGGGCTGTCTGCTTCGGGGAAGTCGACCATAGCTGTTGAGGCTGAAAAAGCTTTAACAGCCATGGGAAGAATGGTATATCGGCTGGACGGGGATAATATCCGGTTTGGCTTGAACAGCGATCTGGGGTTTTCCGAAGCCGACCGGATGGAAAACATCCGGCGCATTGCAGAGGTCTGTGCGCTGTTTCAGGATGCCGGGCTGATTGTGCTGGCCTGCTTCATATCACCGTTAAAGCAAATGAGGCAAACCGCCAGGGATAAAGCAAAAAGCAGCTTTCTGGAAGTGTATGTGAAAGCAGGTGTGGAAACCTGCACCCGCAGAGATCCGAAGGGGCTCTATGAAAAAGCACTAAAGGGAGAAATAAAGGACTTTACCGGAGTATCTGCGGCATATGAGGAGCCCGAATTTGCTGAGCTTGTTCTGGATACCGAAAAAAACTCCCTGGAGGATTGTGTTGAGGAATTAATAAATAAAATCATCAGCGCAAGTGCAATATAAGTTATCTGATGTGTAAAAAACAAGAGGGACATCCGAACGGATGTCCCTTTCGTTTGATTGAAGATAAGCAAGGTGACTCTAAGCCTTTCTCAATATAAGGGTGCCGGTATTGGGGACAGCATCATAATAAACAACCTGATGTCCGTCCATCTCCCTGACGGCAAGCGTTTGATCCTGATTGCCGCATATCAGACGGGCTGCATTCCAATCCGGGGGGACCTCGGTTCTTAAAGTCAGCGGATAATCAAACAGGGAGCTATCCAGGTCGGTTTCCAAAAAAACATGCAGTTCGGTTTCATTCTTATATTCCGTTACCACGGAGGCATGCTGCCTTTCCCTGATATAAAGGGTTACTTCCTCCATCGTCCCATTCCACACCGTCCCCAATTTCCCCGAAAGATAGAGAAGGTGTTTGTCGCATTCTTCCGCCGCCGGCGGTTCCCACCATTGTCCGTCCACGCCATGCCACATTTCAATCAGCCACAGGTTCCCTTCAATAGCCTGGTCAACCCAGGCATTCATGCCTTCAGCCGTGGAATCGTGCAGGGCTGCCTGCAGTTTCAGCCAATACCATTCGTGTTCGGTCGGGTTCAGCGAGTTAAAGCCGCCCCCTCCGTTTCGTGCCGAAAAATGACGCTGCCGGAT
>JAEZBW010000381.1 GCA_023426765.1 Bacillota bacterium | reverse complement strand
GATAATTAATACTTTCTTTGTAAAACCGAAATAATTACTCCATGGTAAGAAACGAATAAGTAATACTATTCCACTTGAAAAAGAACAGGTGTTCGATATATAATGGTCTTATCTTATAATGGAAGGTAAGACTATGAGAACAATTATGACCCCCGTTGAAATGAGCTTTCCATAATAAAAATGGAATACCTCATCCGGTAAGGTTAAAGTACACAGATGATGGTGATACCATAATCCTAAACATAAAGAATTCGATGATTCTTGAAGAAAAGAAGGATGCTGCGAAGAATAGACAGATAGTTTACAGGGCAAAAGCGATCATTGGAGACGAAGAAAAAACCTTCGATTTGTTGTTCGAGCCGATGGTATTTAAGTGGTTTCTTTATAGGGCTTAGTTATTGAAAAGGGGGTTTCAAGATGCAGATCACAGTAAAGCAATTGAACAGATCTGTTGACGGCAAGATTCTTGCTGTATGCTCAACAGATTATGGCGACATCAAAGGGATCTGGCGAGGCGAAGAACCTGAAATAAGCAAAAGCTATTTTGTTGAGTTTAATGTTCAGCAAAAGCTCGTGTGGGGTGTCGACATTCTTGCAGCCGACAACCATGAGTATCGTACCTGGATTGAGAAAAATACAACCTTTTTATTAACAAAGAAAGAAGTTTGTGATGAGTTTAAAAGCCTGTTGTTTAGACTTGGTGATCACCTCATGCAGGTTGAAACTGAGGGCGAGCCGATTTCAGGGGAAGAGTTCTATGGAATCCGACTAAAGGATCTGTTGATTACTTCATAACAGTACATTAGATAGTATTCTTAACAATTAGTATAATTTATGTTATTATGTTAAAATGTAGTAACATTTACATATAGTAGTTAGTTGTAGAGTGATCTCGAAAACTAATTGGAAATTGAGTGATACAAAGAAACTTCACGATTAGTAGCCTATGAACAGCCATTTTAGAGCTCATGATGACACCGCAACTTGGAAAATGAAGAGTTGTGTTAATGGAGAAGTAAAAGCTGGGCATGGTAAAGTTATATTATACGAGGGAGGTTTATACATGAAAATCAAGAAGTTCAAGTATCTATCAATGGGCATTGTGATTGGCTTATTATTGTCGCTAACAACTTATGCTTTTGCAGCAGACATATCTGCAAAGATGTGGAAAGTAGGGGTATTTTTAAACGGGGTAAAACAAAATGAAACCTGTAATGCAATATTCTCTGAGGGTGATATTTATTTACCTGCTAAATATTTCTCAAATGTTTTTGGTATGTCTTATTCGTATAGTGATAAGACGGGTATGTTAACTCTAAACGATAGTGGTAAACAATCACCACAACCGACTCCATCTCAACCTACGGGAACTAAGGAATCATACCCAACATCAACAACGACTAAAGATACTTCAAGAATCGTTCTGGGTACCATTGATCCCAGCATACCTGTTCCGGACCAAACAAATGCGATTCGATATGTTGATCTCAATGATCCAAATGTAGTTACTGAACTTACTTTAAGATCAGAATTACCAGAAGGAAGCAAGCTAAAGGGTGAATACGATATTGCAGACGTAATAAAATATAATGGAGTCTTGTATTATACAATAAGGGGTCTTGATGAATATGGAATTATCGATAGGTGGAATAATACCCCATCATTAAAAACATATGGGATAAGCTATCATAAAATTTGGAAAGAAGCAGAAGATCCCAAAATCTATATTGCTCTGTACAAAGGATCATCAGCAAGTATAGTAGGTGCTATTCTTAATCAAGTGTATGCTCATGAAGATGATATAATACTCTATAATTCTAAAGGATATATTAGATTTGATCTCGTGAAAGAAATGTTGGAAAAAGTGGGTTTAAATAGTACAATTTAGTTATATTAGATCAAGACTTATTATCCGGTATTATTTATAGAAAAAGCATTCTAACTTAATAAACTATAAATGTTAAGAGTACTAAAAAATCGGACACTCCAAAATGCAGGGTGTCTTTTTTCATGCCTAAAATCAAGAAAGGAGGCGATAACGTGGCAGACAATTTCGGTTTAAAGATAGGAATTGAGGGTGAGAAGGGGTTCAAAAATACCCTCCGGGACATCAACCAGAGTTTCAAAGTCCTGGGATCTGAAATGAATCTGGTATCCTCCCAGTTCGACAAACAGGATAAATCTATTGAAGCGATAACGGCCAGAAATAAGGTCCTCAACAAAGAGATAGATACACAAAAAGAGAAGATTTCCACCCTGGAAAAGGCTCTGCAGAATGCTGCCACCTCCTTCGGTGAAAACGATAAAAGAACACAGTCCTGGCAGATACAACTGAACAATGCAAAAGCAGCTCTCAACGGAATGGAGAAGGAACTGGACCAGAACAATAAGGCTCTGGATACCGCCGGTAAAGAGTTCAATGATACTGAGAAACAGGCTGATGAATTCGGTAAAGAGGTCAAAAAGAGCGCGGATAAAGCGGATGATGCCGGAAACCGCTTTGAAAAGCTGGGTGGTGTACTGAAAGGTGTCGGCGAAGCGATGGCCGCTTCCATGGCCGCCATCGGAACAGCTGCTGTCTCTGCCGCAAAAGCCCTAACCGATATGACCGTTGGTGCTGCGGCTTATGCCGATGAAATCCTCACCATGTCAACGGTTACCGGTATGAGCACCGAAAGGCTTCAGGCATATCAATACGCTGCAGAGCTTGTGGATGTGTCTATGGAAACCCTGACAGGAACCATGGCCAAACAGATTAAATCCATGTCCGAAGCAAGAGATGGTTCCGCCAGGTATGCAGAAGCATATGAAAAGCTGGGTATTTCCGTTACCGATAGCAACGGCCAACTGCGGGACGGAGAGACGGTGTATTGGGAAACCATTGATGCTCTTGGCAAGGTGGCCAATGAAACCGAACGAGATGCGATTGCCATGCAGATCTTCGGAAGGTCGGCACGGGATCTTAATCCGCTGATTGCTCAGGGCAGCTCCGGGATAGCTGCTTTAACCGAGGAAGCAAAACGAATGGGTGCTGTCATGAGCGAAGACGCCATCAACCAATTAGGCGCTTTTGATGACAGCGTCCAGCGGTTAAAGTCCGGTACAAACGCTGCAAAAAACGCTCTTGGCATGGTACTGCTTCCACAGCTTCAGACTCTTGCTGATGACGGGGTATCCCTTATCGGTGATTTCACCCGAGGGTTGAATGAAGCTGGAGGAGACTGGAATAAAATCAGTGAGGTAGTTGGCGATACAGTCGCAGGCCTTACCAATATGTTGATGGACAACCTTCCCAAGTTCATCCAGATAGGGCTTGATATGATTACCTCCATCGGCGGTGCGATTATTGACAATCTACCAACAATCATTGATGCAGCTATTACTATTGTAATGACGTTATTACAGGCTATGCTGGATGCCCTTCCTCAAATTACGCAAGGTGCCCTGCAGCTTGTTCTTGCTCTGGTTAAGGGCCTGATTGACAATCTTCCTGCCATCGTCGAAGGCGCGATTCTGTTGGTCGTTACTCTTGCCAAAGGGATCGGAGAAGCTCTCCCGGAACTGATACCCGCCATCATTGATGCGGTTCTCCTGATCGTTGAAACGATCATCGAGAACATGGGTTTAATCCTCGAAGCCGCCTTCTCCATTATTGAAGGGCTGGCGGAAGGATTGCTGGAAGCCCTGCCAAGGTTGATGGATGCACTGCCTGAGATTATAGAATCAATTATTGACTTCATAACGGACAACCTTCCAGAGATTGTCGAGATGGGCATTAAGTTAACCGTCCAATTGGCTATTGGCCTGATCAAGGCAATCCCACAATTAGTTGAGAAGCTTCCTCAAATCGTCACTGCCATTATTAACGGTATCGGTCAGGCTGTCACATCCATCGTTGATATCGGGAAAAACATCATCCGGGGCTTATGGGATGGAATCGTCTCCATGGGCGACTGGTTACGGGAGAAGTTTAACAGCTTTATCGATGGTATCGTAGGTGGTGTGCAGGACCTGTTAGGGATTCATTCACCTTCGACGGTGTTTGCGGGAATAGGCTCAAACATGGGACAGGGCATAGGCGTAGGATTTCTGGAAGCTATGAACGGCGTTGAGAAAGATATGAAGAAAGCAATTCCTAAGGACTTTGATATGAATGCAAGCTTGAAACTTGATGCTGCAGGCTCAGCTTCCCGTTCCGTCATAGAGCATACCGGTGTAATAGAGGTCAGGGGCATCAATAACAAAAATGAACTGGCCGGTGTTGTGGATATTGTGATGGACCAGTTCCGAAGGGAGGCAAGGCTCAAATGGTAAGGCTTGAAAGCATCCAGGGCGAACCCCTAGCAAGGATCATAAGAGAAGTCTCCCCGATGAAATACCAGTCTAACAAACAGGTAAACAGGCTCCTGGACGGAACCTACCATGTCCAGATCATTGGCGAACCCATCAAAACAATTGATGCGGTGGCTATAACCAGTTTCAATCAGGCTGAGCGGCTGAACAATATGGTTGACCAGGGAACCTTGTTGGCTCTGGTTCATCACAGCAAAAAATACCTTGTATATATTAATGAAGCAATTGACTGGAAAAAGCTAAATTATGGAAATGGAGATCCGAGTAAAAGCTTCTGCGAGGGCAAGTTCAGCATGATCGTGAAGGAGGAGGTTGAGTTGTGAGAGAGGTAACCTCTTCGCTTAATGAAAAACTCAGAAGCAGCCAACAGACTCCTTCAACCAAGGCAGATCCTCGGATGAGCATCAAGGTCAGCAGAGCCAGAACAACAGTAATGGACTCAGACTATTGGACGGTAGAAACCATCAGGGAAAAACCGAACCTGGGTGATGTAAGTGTAGCACCAAGAAGATTCAAAGCCTATGGTTCTCCTAACCGGATATATGAGATTCATGTGGAGGACGGAATTGTCAAAACAGCAATCCGGGAATACCCGGACAAGCTGAAGGTTGGCTGGAAAGAACAGTTTGAAAATGGACCAGGTTCAGCGGTGGCCGTCGCCTTTGACGGACGCTGGGAGGAATATCGAAGGACATGGCGGTTGGTAACGGAAGAAAAGCCGTGGATATTCTGGGTGGATGAAAGCCAGAACTTGTGGCGGCAACTTTGGGATGATGAAAGCACCCGGTTCCAGCTGGATACACAAGTGGTTTATGTGAGAGCTATCCGGGCTTGGAAGAACAGGTTCTTCATGGCGCAGGACCATGGAGTTGTAGCGGCATACATCAAGACCGACGGTTCGGTCTGGTACCGGAACTACTGCCAGCAGGCAGACGGCAGCCGGATCTGGGAAACAGCAAAGCAGGTAGCAGGCTTTACTGGTACTGCTGTCAGTTTGAACCTATTTATCACCAATGACTACCGAATGGGCTTTGTAATAGAGGACACTCTCGGACAGGTCCATTGGCTGATAACCCCTCGAAACTGGGCAGGCATGGCTATAGAATCGTCAAAGATAGCTGTAACTGCAGGTGCGAAGGCTGAGATGTTTGAAGTGACATACTGTCATGCTTATGCTGACGAAACCATAACCGTGGTAGCTTCAGCGCAATTGGGCGATTTGTTGTTTGGCAGAACAGACAATTCCATTATTGAAGTGATGAATATGCCGGTGATAAGGCTGAACGAAGAGGAACAACCCTATGAGGATTGGGGCTTCAAAGTGAGGTTCAGGCTTAGGTATGAAACAAAAAACACACCAACGGTTGCCTTAAATGATGCGCTGACATCGGTTGCCATTCCAATCAAGTCTGTAACAACGGTGGAAGAAGGATACGTGTATGATGTCCTCGTTGATGACACGTTTTTGGAGTTTGGAATCAACATTGTGGAGGGAAATGTCGGAATCGTCCTGACAGGCATGACCAATGAGGCGGGCGACTTGTATGAACGGATAGAGGCGCAGTTCATGCCTGTGAATCTGGTATTCCCGGACATGCCATTGCCGGAAGTGGAGGCGATATGGAATGAGTAAGGGATTAGGGCAGAAGATCGCCATAGAGTTTACTGAGAAGCTGGTTGGAGATGTTTCAGGCAAGAACCCTCCATCCGTAAGGGGGAAGAATTACTTTAGGCCAACGGGAACAGCGACAGCAAGCAGCCAATATTCAAGCTATGCCGCCAGCAGAGCGTTTGACGGTGATACTTCAAGTTATTGGTATACAAGGGAAACAGGAACACAATGGATTCAAGTGCAGTTCAGTGAAAAAACATATGCTTCGGGCTTCAGATGGAATATCGGAAGCTACCCTCCCAATGGGTTCAATGTATATGGTTCAGAGGATGGAGCAAACTGGAATCTCCTGACAACTGATAACAGCCCGAATAGTACAGGATGGTATGTTTTTAGTTTTCCTGTATCTGCGTGGCTGTACTACCGATGGGAGATTACCAGCAGGCATTCCAGCTATTTAAGAATCCAAGATATTGAGCTGCGAGAAGCCGCCGGAAACGAAGCGGCATTTACTGTAACGGGGCAGGAGTACAAGTACATCAACGGACCAATCATAGAAAAAACATATCAGGTTGTTTCTGTAGAAAAGCATCCGAATTATACAGATGACAAGCATTTATTACTGACATTGCTGTTAAGCCCGGTCTAACTTGGCGGTAAATTTTCCTTTACTTTGACATTTCCATTATATAAAATGGGTAAGAAAAAAGGAAGCTGTAACAAAAAAATACAGATCAGCTTCCTAAAAACTATTTT
>JAEZBW010000353.1 GCA_023426765.1 Bacillota bacterium | reverse complement strand
ACTGAAGCCCCCGGGCATGACCTCCTTTGATGTGGTTTCCTGGCTTCGGGGTTGTTTCGGTGTGAAGAGGATTGGCCATGCGGGAACGCTTGATCCGGCTGCTGTTGGGCTCTTGCCCGTTTGTATCGGAAAAGCGGCAAAAACCATTGATTGGTTCCAGGAATTTGATAAGGCCTATCGGGCGGAAATGGTTTTGGGCATCACCACCAATACACAGGACGGTGAAGGGGATGTTCTTCGGAAAACGCCGGTAGCCCTTGATGAGGGTGCGCTGCAGGCAGCGCTTCATGCTTTTAAAGGGGAGTACCAGCAGCTTCCGCCCATGTTTTCTGCTGTGAAAGTGAATGGTAAGCGCTTGTATGAGCTAGCCCGACAGGGTGAAGAGATTCAGCGCAAAAGCCGTAAAGTGGTCATTCATCAGCTGAATCTGCTCAGCGCACAATTGGATAGGGAACAACCGGTGGTTCGCTTTGATGTGACCTGCTCCAAAGGTACCTATATTCGCACGCTTTGTGCAGATATTGGTGAAATGCTGGGCTGTGGGGCCTACATGTCCTTTCTGGTGCGGACAAGGGTGGGGCCTTTTTTCATTGAGAACGCACATACGCTGGAAAAGATAAAAGAATGCAGGGATGAAGGAAAACTTGCCACATTGCTGCTTCCGTCAGATATCATTTTTCGCGGGTATCCCGAAATTATATTGGAAGAAAAGAACCTGTTTCGTTATTTAAACGGGGCGGAAGTTCATGTCGGCGACTGGCAATCCGATGCGGAAATCGTTCGTGTCTATGATAAGCCTTCTTCCTTCATTGGGCTGGGAAAGATTCTTCACACAAACGATCAGAAAACACTAAGAGCGTACAAGCTTTTTCAATAACCGAAAGTTGAGGACAGCAGGAGGGCGAAACCGTCACCCTGCTTTCTGGCGTCTGAACAGGGAAGGAACATTCTGTGGTTATCTTTGAGAACGGGTTTACACCCCCGGAAGGAAAAAACTGTGGTGTCGGGTTGGGAAACTTCGATGGATTGCATCGCGGACACATGGCATTAATCAATACGCTGCAAAACGAATGCATGCTGCATGATTTGCACTCGGTGATCTATACCTTCAAAAAGCATCCGGAGCATATTCTTCGGAAAAAGCTTTATACTCCGTTGATCATGACCATGGAACACAAGGCCCGGATCCTTGAGAAAACAGGAATTGGCAGCCTGTGCTTCCAGGAGTTTGATGAAGAGTTTTCCCGAATGGTTCCGGAGGCTTTCATTGAAAAGGTTCTGGTTGAAAAAATGCGGGTAAAGCTTGTGGTTGTGGGCTTCAATTACCGCTTTGGCTATATGGGAAAAGGGGATACCGAGCTTCTGAGAAGAACCGGCAGCAGGCTTGGGTTCAATGTGATTGTCATCCCTCCGGTGAAGGTACGCGAAGAGGTTGTATCCAGTACGGTTATCCGGCAGCACATTCAAAAAGGAAAAATGGAGAAGGTTTTCGAGCTGTTGGGCAGGCATTTCTCGGTTCCGGGAAAGGTGATCACCGGGAAGCGGGTGGGAAGGACACTGGGTTTCCCCACGGCCAACATGCTGCCCGAGCGCTATCTTGTGATGCCGGCCACCGGTGTGTACATCACCAGAACCCTGTACCAGGGACGGTGGTACGACAGTGTGACCAATGTAGGACAATGCCCGACGGTGAAACAGGATTCCGAGGTTACGCTGGAAACCCATATGATGGGCTTTGAAGGCGAACTGTACGGTCAGGACATCGAGGTGTTTTTCCTGAAGAAGCTTCGCAATGAAAAAAAGTTTGAAACCCGGGAAGAGCTGATCAACCAGATTCAGCAGGATATTCAAAAAGCCCGGAAATATCGCAACACTTAATCCTTACAACACAATTCAATCAAGCTGCTTCCATATGTATAGGGAATTCCGATTTCTGGGATAATCATAAGGGTTATAAAACTTATGAACCTGCAGGATGAGGAAGGTGTTCTTATGCGAAAGGGAAGGATCTGGCTGCTGCTGATGGTGGTCACCGTTTCAATGCTTTTTCTGGTATACAGGCTGTATCAAATTCAAATCATTCAGCATGAACCCTATTCGGCGTCGGCTTTCCGGCAGCGCAGTAAAATGACTGAAATCTATCAGGAAAGAGGAGAAATCCTGGACAGGAACATGATATCCTTCACGGGCAGGAGCACCGAGTTCGTTGCCGTGCTGCAGCCTGCAATCTTTCCAAAGGATCAGCAGACAAGAGAATATATCGCTGCCATGCTGGGTGTAGAAGCCGAAGAGTTTATCAATTTTTCAATATTTAATGCAGCACCGCGGATATATCCGATACCTGCACAGACGGCACAGGTATTTGTCGATTATCCGGTTCCAGGTGTCTCAATAGCAGAACGGCGCAAGCGAATGGATACAAACATGCCCGCTGCGCATTTAATCGGTTATACAGACGGAAGCTGTTCACAGGGGCTTGCCGGAATAGAAAAGGCCTACCAGGACCTATTGTCGTCGGGCAACAGTGTATATGCTCTGGCTACCACTGATGCGAGGGATGAATATCTTCAGGACTTCGGCTACCAGATTCGAAAAACGCAGGCCAATCATCCGCTCAGCGTGAAACTGACGCTGGACTATCACATGCAAAAGCTGGCCGAGGAAGTGATGGACAATATGATGCGTTCAGGTGCGGTGGTGATCATCGACATCCTCAGCGGAGATGTTCTGGTATTGGCCAGCAGGCCCGGGTTTAATCCCTCCGATATATCCCGGTACCTGAATGATGAAACACAGCCTCTTTTCAACCGGGCGATAGCGGGGTACACCCCGGGCTCGATCTTTAAGATCATCTCGACTGCGGCAGCGCTTGAAGAGCATTTTAATCCTGATATTACCTATGAATGCCCCGGCTTTTATACAGTGGGAGAACAGGTTTTCAAATGCTGGACCTATGATGCGGGTGGTCATGGGCTGATGGATTTGAAAAACGGCTTTGCACAGTCCTGTAACGGATATTTCATCCAGATGGGAATTGGGCTTGGTCCTGACAAAATGCTTCAGACCGCAAGGGATTTCGGACTTGGCGCTGTTACGGGGCTGAATGCGCAGAAGTTTTCTGAGTATGAGGGATTGCTCCCTCAGCTTTTAGAGCTTGAAGGGGACGGAAATGTTGCGAACCTGGCCATGGGACAGGGGAAAATCCTTGTAACACCGCTGCAGGCGGCCGGTATGGCCGCCATTATTGCCAATGGCGGTATTCGGAATACATTCAACATCATCGATTCCATTGTCAACCATGAAGGGGAAAAAATCCGGGATATGAAAACCCGGGAATGGCAGCGGGTTATTTCCAGGGAGACGGCCATGGCGCTGATGGAAATGATGGAGGCGACGGTGGAAATCGGAACAGGCCAGAGAGCCGATATCGGCGGATACGGAGGAGCTGCGGGCAAGACCGGGAGCGCTGAAACCGGCCTTTTCGAGGGTGACAGAAGGATTCTGCATGCGTGGTTTACCGGTTACTTTCCATATGTCGAACCCCGTTACGCCATGTGTGTTTTTGTTGAAGACGGCACGGGCGGCGGCACTTCGGCAGCACCGGTTTTTGCTGAAATAGCCGCCCGGATCATGCAATGGGAAGAATCGCATTAGGGCCATGCTCCGAGGTAAGCTGTAATTCCATTCCACCAAATAAACAAGTTTTTTCAGACAAATGTTTACCCATGTCGTAAATGAGGATAGAAAGACAATGTTGATGAGGTGATATTATGGAAAAAAGATTATACCGCAGTACCCGGGACAGGATATTCGGAGGAGTTTGCGGAGGACTGTCCGAATATGCCCAGGTTGAGAAAGGGCTTCTGAGGTTTCTTACAGCGATCGCGATCGTTGTAACAGGTTTTATCCCCGGATTAATTGCGTATGTCGTTTGTGTTCTGGTCATTCCGACCGAAGAAGCCGTGTTTAAGGATCAGATGTACCGTGAAAGCGGAGAGAATCCTCCTCCGAAGGCAGCCAACCCTGAAAACACGAAAATGGTCATTGGCGTAGCCCTGATCCTGATCGGCGTCATTGCCCTGGCCAAGCTGCTGTTTGAATGGATTGACTGGAAATATGCCATTCCTGCGGTACTGGTCGTGATCGGTGCCCTGATGGTATTTAAAAACTGGAGGCATAAGGAATGAAAAAGGGGCATACGCTTGGGGTTATCCTGATTCTGATCGGGATAGCGTGGATCATCCGGCAGGCGGGCATCCTTTCGGTCAACTGGGCCGCAGCGTTAAAAACGCTGGGGCCGGTTTTCCTGGTGGCTGCCGGGGCTACCGTCATGCTGGGGCACAGAAGAAAGCTTATCTCTGCAATCTGGATTTTAACCTTTATTGTGTTTATCGGGTTTGGTATTTATAAACGGAATGAACCTGCACAACTCTTCGAGTTTGAACGAAATCTTCAGATTGACTTGGGCCCTCTTGCAAACATGAAGCTGACAACCACCGAAAGGGAAATCAAGCTTAATCAGGGCACCGAAGAAGGAAGATTGATTCTGCAGCTTGATGCAGCGAAAATAAACCTGAGCGGCATGGAAGGCGATATGCTGGTCCGGCTGGATTCAAACATTCCAGAGCTGAAACAGCGCATATCCCATGGGAAGCAAACGGTTGTGGAATACAACCGCGAGGAAAGCAACCGTAAAGTGAAACGGGATTTCCGTCTTGAAATAAACCCGGATCTGATGTGGGATATCGAGGCCAGGCTTGGCGTCGTGGATGGTGTCATGAACCTGAGTGATATCCCGCTCAGACAGTTGGATTTAAGGCTTGGGGTTGGAGAAATGGAAGTACGGTTCGGGCAGCTTCAGGAGGTTACCAAAATGAATCTCTGGTCCGGAGCCACCGTTCTTGATCTTTACATCCCGCAGGGCACCGGCCTGAAAATCAGATCGGGGAATATCATTACCGATCTGGATATCCACAATCTGAATATGATTGAACAGGATGGTTACCTGGTTTCTGAGAATTATGACTCGGCGGAGTATAAAATAGAAGTCGAAATTGTTTCCGCCATGAGTGAGATCGAGGTTTTTGTTCAATAATTACCCGCTGAAAATGCCAGGTTTATGCAAGCTTATGTATGGTCCACGGATATGGTTTTCCTTTAACACCATTATCCGTGGACGTTTGTTATTCATTTTTTCCGGGCTCCGCGTTTTTTACACGCAGGAAGTTGAAATTTTACAGGTTTTTTAGTTCGGTAGTGTGATTTTTCATTCATCAGGGAATGCATCTTATAAAGATATGTTTATTTCCTGAAAAAATAAAACCAATTCTGTCTATATAACTGGAATATCAGGACATTTCCAGTAAACATAATGGATACAATGGAAAAATAACTTGCAACGTGGAATAATTGGAAATATAATGGGTCTATAGTATTTCATTAAAGGAGGTTTTATTAGTGATAGACCCAATTCGCATATTGGTTGCCGATGACAACGTTGAGTTTGGCGAAATAGTTTGTGACTACTTATCAAACAGCGAGGATATCATCATCGTCGGAAGAGCGGAAGATGGCATGGAAGCAATTAATCTGATTGACGATTTGCAGCCCGACATTGTTATCCTGGATATCATTATGCCCCATATGGACGGTTTGGCAGTTCTTGAGCATTATTACAGGGTTCCGGCCTCACAAAAACCAATGTTCATCGTTCTGTCGGCCGTAGGGCAGGATAAGATCACCCAGCAGGCGGTCAGCCTTGGTGCTGAGTACTATATTGTAAAGCCCTTCGATCTTGAAATTCTTGTAGAAAGAATCCGTCAGCTTCGAAAAGGCGAAACTATCATAAGCCGTCCTGAAGCGCCAAAGTCAGCCCCGAAAACACAAGCAGCAAAACCTTTCAGCATGGAAGGCCGTATTACGCAGATCATGCGCGATGTCGGCGTTCCGGCCCACATTAAAGGATACCAGTATATGCGCGATGCCGTTCTTTTGGTTATAGATGATCTGGAATTGATTAGTTCTGTTACAAAAAGGCTTTATCCCGAGCTGGCAAGAAGGTATAAGACAACGCCTAGCCGTGTTGAAAGGGCGATTCGTCATGCGATTGAAGTAGCATGGACCAGGGGGCAGGTGGATACCATCCACGACCTGTTTGGGTACACCATCAATACGAAGAAAGGAAAACCTACCAATTCCGAATTCATTGCCATGATAGCCGATAAGCTCAGACTCGAATCAAAGGTCGGTTGAAGCAGAAAACAATTTTAATGATATATATAAGCAGGAGGATGTCCATAAAAAGGGTTTCAGTGATTACTGAGATCCTTTTAGTTTTTTAGAATAAATGAAGCAGAGGGGTTCTTATCCAGCCCTCTTTCATGTATAATTGTGTCCGTAGAAACTGGTAAGACAGTTTAACCGGGAGGAAAAGGCAATGAACCTGAAACAAGCTTTACAGCAATCCCATGAATATGCAAAAAGCATTGTCCACGCCGGAGATACCGTTGTGGATGCCACCATGGGAAACGGGTATGATACCGCTTTTCTGGCCGAACTGGCCGGTGAGACGGGCAAGGTATATGCATTCGACATTCAGCCGGAGGCCGTGGAGAATACCCGAAAAAGGTTGGAACAGCTGGAGCTTCTGAATCGATGTGTTTTAATCCGGGATGGTCACGAGAAAATGAACCAATATGTCCATGAACCGGTCAGGCTTGTTTTATTCAACCTGGGTTACAGACCGGGAGGGGACCATTCCCTGTGTACCAGAGGGGAAACTACTTTGCAGGCGATTTTTTCGGCCATTGATCTGTTGGAGGTTCATGGGCTTATCATCCTGGTGATTTATCATGGCGGGGATTCGGGCTTTACAGAAAGGGATTTTCTGCTTGAACAACTTCCGAAGCTGGATCCGGAGGTTGCAGCGGTTATGATAACCCGTTTTGTTAATCTTTCCAATTGCCCGCCCATTCTGGTTTGCATCGAAAAGCTGAAATAAAGAATTTTATTGTGAATATTGTTAATTTTTTAGCAGAATCTTTGCTGAAATATTGCAAAGCGATGTCAGGTAC
>JAEZBW010000350.1 GCA_023426765.1 Bacillota bacterium | reverse complement strand
GAAGATGAAGAAGGCGTTATTCGTCAATTCCCGCCTGTTCTCCCCCGTTTTTTTGTAATAAAGCTGGAATTCAAACCATTTCCGGTAGTCCAGAATTTCCTTCATGATCAGGTGAAAGTTCTGCTTCCGGCCCTCGTCCGACATTCTGGTACCGGCCTGCTTAATTTTTGACCGGAAATGGGCGGTAAGTGACATCATCCTGGTCTCATCCAGAAGGGCTGCGTCCGTCTTTAAAAGCTCCACAAGCTCCCTCGTTCCCATCTGTTCTTCATTCTCCGCGGCCCTGTTCTTCCACGAAAGGCTGAAGGACAGCCCACTGGAAGTATTCATCGCCTGCATCAGCAAATTAATTTTTTCCACCCATCGCTCACTGTGGTAGATCCGTGCCCGTATTTTCTTTCCCACGGTGTTGATCAGGATATCCTCAAACAGGTGGCGGTCTTCCTCCCGCAGGAGCTTCTCATTCTGGTCGATGGACTGTTTGATGTATTCTATCAGGGGATAGAAGCCTGCTTCCCGGCCTTCCAGCCTGGCGGTCAGATCCAGGCGGCGGCGGTTTGCTGCCAGACGACTGATCTCCGGGTTGTCATATCGGGTTTCCCTCTCCTCAAACAGGTATTGCAGCGACAGGTTATACTCCAGGAGGAACTGCTGGCTGTTGTTGTAGGTATCCACAAGCCTTGACACGAAATCCTCACGGGTTTTCTGTTCATTCTCATACTGCTTCAGTTCCTTCAGAACTGTCCTGCAATTCTGATAGGGATCATCATCCGCTTTGTCTCCCCCTGTCACATATCCCAGATCATATTCCTGTATGAAGGTTTGCCTTACAAAACGGTTCAGCTCGTCCTTTACCGTAATTTCCCGACACTCCATCTCCAAATCCTGAAGCCTGTTTTCAAGTTTGGTTTTCAATTGGCCGCATAAATCGGCATTTTCGGGTATCATCCTGTCAGTCAGCTCCCTGAACCGCTGAATGCATTGACCGATTTCCCGCTCGATTTCTTCATGCCCCAGTTCCCTCAGCATATTTTCATAATTCACCTTTTGCGCCAGCAGGCTTTCCTGTCTGCGGCGGTAATAACCCAGATCGTACAGGATATTGTCCAGATCCTGAAGCATTTCATCCTGTTGCCCCTGCAGGAGGTTGATATGGCTTAGTGTATTGATATAGCTGTTATGGAGGTTGATCAGGTCTCCCAGCATTCCCCGGTATTTATCCATGCTGTCATCGGCTTCCCGGTAGCTATTTAGTTTCAGTGGTATTTCGCATTTCCCGGCTGTTTCAAGAACCTGTTCCTTTGCCTCCTTCAATCTGCGAAAAGCTGTTTCCGTCTTCCCTTCTTTATCTTCCAACTCATTTATACAGTTTTTCAGGCGGTATTCTTCCGTCTTGACCATTCCCCAGGAGGTTTCCAGATCCTCCCCCTTCGGAAAGGCTTCCATCTCCCGCTTTAAAATCCCAAGATGCTGCACAATGTCATTGAATTGCGCATTCATCCCGTCTATTTCCTGTTCAAGCAGGGTCAATTCCGCTTCAAGACACCGGATATTGTCCAGCCTGAATTGTTTTCTGGCCTCCGCACCGATAAACCTTGGGACTGCATGCCCGGATACATTTCCTTCAATCAACCCGATTCTGTAATGACCATTTTCATCCACGTAGGTCTTTGCAATATTGGGATCGAGCACGATGGTTTTCAGTATATTGTCAATAAATTCACCGCTAATTCCGGCTTCATTGCCCGAAACAGGCTTTAAAAGCTCCGACAGCGCATGGGCCATAAATTGCGGTTCCTGTATCAGGTACCTGTCTGCAATACCCGCCACTTCAGAAAAAACGCTGTTCCGGTATTGGGGCGGCACGATCAGAGCGTCAAGTACGCCCATATCCTGCAGTGCTTCTTCCAGCCTGCCCCTGACTTGTTCCGGCACATTATTGTTAAAATCTACGGCCATATAGAAGGGGATATGCGGAATGCCTTTTTCCCTCAGCAGTTCACGGTTTTTTACAACTTTTTCTTCTCTGGCCGGTTCAGGCTCCTTCCTGTTCTTCCATTGTTCAAGCTCAGCTGTAATTCCGGCCTTCTTTTCCCCAAGCTTTACAATTTCATTGGCCACTCTGTGCCTGTTCTGTTCCATCATGCTTTCGGTTTCGCGAAATGCGATATGCGCATGGGCGGATAGCTCATTGTATCCGGTTACTCTGCCATATTGCTGCACATCCCGGGCTAAAGGCTGCATGTGTTTTCCAAGCTTTAGAAGAGTGTTTCCAGCGTCCCATTTACATACTTTTTCAATATACTCTTCCCTGGTCTCCAGAAAAAGGTTTTCATACCGCTCAAGGCTTTTAGCTGTATTTTCCTTTGACTTCCTCGCTTCATCCAGATGCCTGAGGCTGTCGTCGTAATCTCCCATGCAGCGCTGCTCTGTTTCAAGCGCCTGCAGAGTTCTTCTGATCTTCTCCCGATACAGGCGGGTTTGTTCCCTGATGTAATCAAAGCTGTAAGGCTCGCCGGGTTTTTCCTTTAACTCCGCCGACATGAAGCTTTGTTCATGGAAAAAAACATCATATGCCCGGTCATCCATGGCATCAAGGTGCTTCAGGATGTCCTTTTCCGACTGTATCTGCTTATCCTGCAACTGCTTAAGGCTTTCGGCGTTTTTTCGTACCGCATCATCCTTTTTGCTCTTTGCTTCATCCTTTTGTTTTATTTGCTCTCCTACAGCCTCAAGGTCGGCCAGAACCTTATCCAGTTCCTTCCTGGCTTTATAGCTGTCGTGCTGCTCCAGCTGCTCCTTTTTATGCTCCAGGGCCTCCTTTTCATTCACAAACCGGAGTTTATCCTCTTCAGCCTGCTTCTGCCTTTCCTCAAGCTCGCGGATATCCTGTTTCAGCCGTCCGGCCTTTTTGTTCGCTTCATCCAGCTGTTTTTGGCTGGTTTCGAAAGCCTTCGCTTTTTCAAACAGGATATATTCATTGTAGCGGTCATATTCCTTCCTGACCCTTCCTGCTGCTTCTCTGCTCTTTTTCAGCATTTCAAGCTGTTCGGCGATGGTATCCATGTTTTCTATGGCTTCGGACATGGGGCGCAGATCCTCATCAGACAATGGCTGCAGGGAATTCTCCATGATCTCATAGATCACACTGGGCTTGAACTCCTTCGACAGCTTTGGCGTACGCAGCTGAATCAAAAGCTTGATCAGCTCGTCATATTCCTCCGGGGATTCAAAACCGAACAGGAGCTTGTTCACCATTTCCATGTATTCGTTTTGGGACTCAGTCACCTCTCCGCCGTTTTCAAGACGATTCTTCAGTTCACTTTTCGTAAGGGGTATTTTTTCACCGATATCCTTATAAAGCTGGAAGTCGATGCCGATGCGTCTGCCGTCGGTGATGGAAAAGCCCCAGAACTGCAATGGATTGTTGCGTCTGGCCCTGAGCCCCATGCCTATCGTCAGAAAATTCCCAGCGTTTTCCTTCTTGAATTCCATGAACAGATAGCCTGTGTTCTCATCCCGATCACGGTTCTCTTCCGAAAGCAGATAGTTTTCCAGCCTTCTCGCCCTGGAACCGAAGGGATCAAGCCTTTCAGGGCTTTTATTCCCATCCAGCAGCAACGGGATGAAGCTTTGCATCGTCACCGATTTTCCCGAACCGTTGGAGCCACGCAACAAAAGTCTTCCGCCGCTGAACTGGAATTCCTCTTCGTCGTAATACCAGAAATTGATCAGCCCGATTCTGTTGATCACCCATTTATCGGTCATATATCCTGTTTCCATTTTTCCTCCTGCGTTTGGATTCCGGATTTTTGTTCAAATTCCTTCGGGTACCTGCCGTAAAGCTTACCGCACAGGGGCAGCAGCTTAACCTCCTGTCCCGCTCTGTGCCATTCAGCCATGCCATAGCTTTGCATCATCAGCAGCACTTCGCGTGCCAGTGCATTCAGGCCCATTTCCCGATATTCCTTGCTCCAGCCCTGCGCATACAACCCTCTTAATTTTTCTACCCAGCCAATAAACCTGCCGACGGAAACCAGGATGGTTTCATCGGTTTCGGGAACGATTTCCCCGGCATCCACCCTGTCGCGTATCATCCGGTTCATCTGCAGTATGATATCGCACAGGCTGTTGTTTGCCGGGAAGGCGTCCTTGTAGTTCGGGCCTTCGGGAATGATAACAAAAGCGCCATTTTTATGCACATGCAGATCAAAAGCCAATGCTTCGAGCAGATCCTTGTGAATCATATTTCGGTAATTTTTTACATATTGCCAGTCAGGGTCGTCCGGGCCTTCGGAATAAACGGCCGGAGACATTAATAGCCTGCGGTAAACCCTGTTTCTGCGAACCTTCCCACGATCCTTTTCCACATCCATCCATTCCCCATTATGAATGTCCAGCCAGGTGGCATAATCGTTGAGGCTGCCGGTAAAAACCCTCATGAAGTATCGGGAGGTTCCGGTGCTTTCATACAGCACATCCGCCTCGATACTGTTGACAAACTGGCTTTCGTTTCCGTCGTTCACCGTCAGCATACCCATGTCCCGGACAAATTTCAAAACCTTTACCAGAGAACGCCTTTGGTTGTATACCGTCCAGTCCGCAGCCGGCTCATAACGCCAGGACGACTGAATATAGTCGGTGATTTCCGAAAGAATAAACTGTTCCCCCTGGCTTTTGTCTTCCAAAAAAGCCAGTACAAAGCACAGATATGCATAATCCAGCGGCTGGTCAAAGCTCTGTATGCCCATCCAGGGCTCGGGCTTTCCCGGCGTTTTTTCCAGCTTGACAAGGGTTGGGTTCACGATAAGCCGATAGCCCAGCTTGTCCCTGAGGAAGGCTTCAAATTCCTCTGCGCCATCCTTCACCTGATAATACAAATCCCTGTTTTCTGATTTGATAATCCAGTAGTTTTCCAATAATATCTCAAGAGCGTTCATATTCAGCCTTTCGCTATTTAATTCCGGTTATGGAACACGGGGACAGCTCCCGCCACTTTTTGCTATGGGGCGGAAGAAAGCTATTTCTCCCGGCATTGATTATCTTCTGTGATCAGCAGCTTATAAGCAGGCATATCCAGCTCGCCATCGTAACAGCGGAGAACACAGCGCTGGTCCTTTTCCGGTGGTACAAGGGTAACCACCTGTCCGGTGTTCGTCCTTATTTTATGGTCTGATGCAGCGCCGGCTCTGGCTATCCATGCCAGCAGCATTGTTCGTATATGGGATGGGATGACAGGTAAAGCGGCCATATCAATTTCATTGTTTTGTATGTACCCATGGAGGGCTTCCTGCTCTTCCCGGACACGGCGGATGTATTCCTGATACTGTTTTTCCTTTTCCTCTTTTTTGCTCTTTATCGGGCTTCTGTGCATTTTTTCCTTGTAGGCACGAACCTTCGGCCTGAGGGTAAGTTCAAAAGCCGGTTCGTCATAAACCCCACTCTGGATACTGTCGGTCATCCTGAGAAAATCCCCCTGGATATGCCTTGTTCTGAAAATTCCAAAAACCACAGAGGACAGCTTGTGGGCTTCGTCCATGCTTCCGCTTTTCAGAAACATTTCCGCCAGGTATTTATACTCTTCTTTCCGGTTGGAGGCACTTGTCCGGCTTTCGACAATTTGCGCCGCATACCGGGTGATCTTACGGATGATTTCATTGGTGATTTCAAAAAGCCTGACCACTTCGCTTTCTCTATTTCCATCTCCCAGAAACCAGGATTGAACGCTTTGCCATTTTCCAAAAATATTTTCTTCAAGCTGTTTTGGATCAAGCTGTACATCCATGCGGGGAATGGACAGTTCATACTCAACCGCCAGGTTTAAAACTCTGTTTATCAAGGGCCGCTCCAGCTGCTTCAGTTCCTTTTCAATTGCGCCGGCCACCCTTTGCAGTTCTTTCACAAATTCCCGCAAGTATTCCACCAGCTTGTCCTTGTATACGAGAAAGGCCGTTGTTCTCATCATCTCCTCAGCCTTCAGACTGTGGAACGTGCTCATATAATCCTGATAATTCTGGTTCAGTCGCCTGAAATCGTTATTCAGGTCGCGCCACCAGGGTCCTGCCGCTTTGGAACCCTCCCCTGCCAGGGATTTCATTTTCCGGATTGCTTCAAGCAGCTTTTCAAAAAGCGTGGATTCCAGCGAAGCGCCTTCTATATGCAGGTTTTCCAGCCGTAACGTCAGCCTTTCAATTTCGACCGAATATTCCGACAATCTGTAACGGAACTGCTTGTTTTTGAATTCCTCCACGGTGGAAACCTTGGACGTATCCTGTACAGGCACAAGGTTTCCCCATGAAACCAGCGTATCGAGATCCTGCCTGCACTGGTCGATGGTGTAGTCCTGGAAAGCCTCATGTTTTGTCAGTTCTGCATGAACCTCCTCTTTGTACATCCAATAATTGATCTTTTCATATTGGTCGAAAAAATGCCTGAGGATGGGCC
>JAEZBW010000144.1 GCA_023426765.1 Bacillota bacterium | reverse complement strand
AAGAAATGTCCAATACAATCGGTGATATCATAAAAGAATAAAAGAATAAAAGAAATTTACCGATATAGTAAACAAGACCGGAACCTCCGGTCTTGTTTGACTATGTAAAGGATTTCCGGTACCACCTGACC
This sequence comes from Bacillota bacterium, assembly GCA_023426765.1. Taxonomy (GTDB): domain Bacteria; phylum Bacillota; class Clostridia; order DSM-8532; family DSM-8532; genus JAAYJG01. Next base: position 5,164 of record JAEZBW010000144.1, on the reverse strand, counting down.
AAACTGCAATATCACGGTCTGTCAGGTTATGATGACTGAAAATCGTGGTGTCCGATTCACCGGATTTCCGTAAGCATTCTGTGAAAGCAATCGGACGGTTCAAATGCTTAAAATATCTACAGGCAGGGTGATTCAACATGATGGATTACGAGGATTTTAAAAAGGCTTTTTACAAGCAATCCAAAATCAATCTGGATCTTTACAAGGAAAAGCAAATGAAGCGGCGCATCACATCCCTTGTGGAAAAGAACGGATTCAATACCTATATGGCTTTTTATTGGGCCATGCTCAGAGACAGGGATTTATATGATACCTTTATCAATTATCTGACGATCAATGTGTCGGAATTCTATCGGAACCCCGGCCAGTGGGAGCTGATGGAAAAGGTTATCATCCCCATGCTGATCAAAAGGAAAGGAAATGCGGAAAACATCCGCATTTGGAGTTCGGCCTGTTCCACAGGTGATGAGCCCTATACCATTGTGATGCTGCTGAACAGGTTTATGCCGTTAAACAAGATCAAAATCATTGCTACGGATATTGATATGGGAGCTATTCGGAAAGCGGAGCAGGGTGTTTATCCGGATCGCAGCGTGAAGGATTTGCCGAAGGAATTCCTGGATAAATACTTTACCTGTATCAACGGCAGTTTATACAAGGTGTCGGACGAGGTGAAAAGGTGTGTTGATTTCAGGCAGCTGAACCTGCTTGAGGACACATACCCCAAAGATATGGATTTAATCGTGTGCCGCAATGTGCTGATATACTTCACCGAAGAAGCGAAGTATTATATCTATGAAAACTTCAACCGGGCTCTCGTGCAGGATGGCATACTGTTCCTTGGCAGCACCGAGCAGATCATCGGTTCCACACGATATGGGTTCAGGCCCATCCAGACTTTTTTCTATCAAAAAACCCAGACGATTTAGCAATGGGAGGCAGGAATGGTCAGTTTAAATGAGATGAGCCGTGAGGAGCTTTTAGAGGTTATTGCGATTAAGGATCAAATTATATTGGAACTCAGGGAAGAGATTAAAAATTATCAGGAATTGATCAAAGAAATACACAAAGAACAGGCGAAATAGCCTGTTCTTTGCGTTAATAGAGGTGCTTGCGATGAAAAGGATGTGAATCAATTGACAATAGTTTCAGGTCAAACAGAACCATCCTCCGTGACTGTAATCGCTGACTTAAATAATCGGTGCCAGCAGCAGGATCTCTTCATTGCTGTTATAAATCGAATCAAACTGCGAAATCGGCAGCGGGTTGGTTCCTCTTCCGGTTTCGATGGTATATCCCGGCCTTTGGAATTCTTCAATGAACCAATCCTTATAACCTGCATAGGCCGCCTCGTAAGGCGTCATCGAAAGGGTATAACCGCTGGCTCTGGCGAAGGTTTCTCCAATTTCCCTTGCGCGGGGGATCTCCATATTTTTGTACAGCCAGTATATCACTTCACCCTGGGTATGGTAAGCAAGAACCAGCTTGAAACTGTGCTGCCGGGTAAAGTTCACCATGGCCTGGCTTTCAGGCTCGGAAAGCGGAGCAGGCCCCCCGTAACGGGTGGGGCCGGGCCCGGTAATTCCCAAAGCCGTCTCTTGTGCTTTTGCTTCGGCCCAGCTTGCCGGATAATTCCGGTTCAAATCGGTGCCGCGGATGTTGGCCTGCCATACCTGGGAAAATGGACGACCGGTCGTATTCCATTGAAGAAGCTGTTGATAATACGGGTTGTCGGGCTTCAACCCTTCCAGTACAAGGTCGACGCCATCCGGGTTGACCATCGGAACAATGTAAATACTGCTCCTGGCCCAGATATCCCGGATGTTATACCCGCGGATGGAGGAACCCGTCGCATATGCCCGGCAGAAGTTTTCGATAAACTTCATTAGAACAGGGGTATTAATCCATTCGAGGCCGTGGTGCGACGCATTGTAAAATACCTCAACAGGCCCGGTACCAAGCCGGATATAATAAAGGTTTTTCCCAAGGACGCTTTTTCCCGCTACACCGGTTTCAATAAAGGGGTACCTGGCCTCCATGCCATCAATGTCCATCTCCAGCATGGAATAGGTATAATCCACATCGGTGAAGACCACATCCAGACCATAAGGGACGATTATCCTCTGGCCAATCCTCAGGTACATGGGATTCACACCCGGATTCGCCGTCAGGATGGCGTTGACGGTTGTATAGTATTTCCGGGCGATCTGGTATAAGGTGTCACCGGGACGAATGGAATAGGTATCGTATCCGCGAAGAAAACTATTGAAATAATTCCAGGTAAATTCACCGACAATGCCGTCGGGGGTCAGCCCATTGTCACGCTGAAACGCGATGACCGCCTGTTGGGTCTGCTGTCCGAAAACACCGTCAATCGGGCCGGGATTGTAGCCGATTCTCGCCAGAAGGCTTTGTACAAGCTTGACATTGGGGCCTCGTGAACCCAGCCGTAAGGTTTCCATAAAATCACCACACTATCTGTGAACCATACAATACATCATATTGCTGAAAAGCGAAATGGTTACAGGATGCATCCTGTCAGGTCACTGTTGCAAAAAGCATGACGATTTGGTAAATTATTGATGAAACGCGATGAACCCTGCTGAATAAACAATTTCATTGATGTTTCATGCAAAAATGTTTAACATCAATGAAACGGAATATGATATTATGAGAAGGATGGTTCATGATATAAAAGACATCACCCGGAACTGCACATATTTTACTTCAGGCCAGCCATACACAGGGAGGATAAAGAAATGGTTCAAATAAAGGAAGTCACAACCCGCCGTGAGCTTAAAGAGTTTATCAGGTTTCCGTTTGCACTGTATGCGAACAATAAGAACTGGGTTCCTCCTTTAATCCGGGACGAAATGGACACATTAAGCAAAGACAAAAACCCTGCGTTTGAATATTGCGAAGCAAAATACTGGCTGGCCTATCAGGGTGACAAAGTCGTAGGCCGAATCGCGGGAATCATCAATCACAAATACATTGAAAAATGGAAAAGCCGTCAGGTTCGGTTTGGATGGATAGATTTCATCGAAGATATTGAAGTTGCCAGAGCGCTAACAAATACAGTGGAAAATTGGGCTGCTTCACTGGGGATGGAAGCTGTTCATGGGCCTCTCGGTTTTTGCGATCTGGACAAGGAAGGCATGCTGATCGAAGGCTTCGACGAGCTTAGCATGATGATAACCATCTACAACGCCCCGTATTATTCTGAATTCATGGGAAAGCTGGGGTATGTCAAGGATGTTGACTGGCTTGAATTTGAAATCAGGGTGCCCGAAGAGCTTCCCGAACGGGTCGTGAAAATTAATGAAATCGTATTGAAAAGGCTGAAGCTGAAGATTTTTTCTGCGAATAAACCCAAAGAAATACTACCCTATGCAAAAGACATCTTCAAGTTGCTCAATGAAGCCTATAAGGATTTGTATGGCGTGGTTGAGCTGACAGAAAAACAAATTGATTCTTATGTAAAACAGTATTTTACTTTTGTGAATCCCGATTATGTCAGAATCATTCTTGATCATGATAACCAGGTTGTCGCTTTCGGCATTGCACTGCCTTCATTGGCACTGGCCATGCAAAAAGCAAATGGAAGGGCGTTTCCTTTCGGGTTCCTGCATTTATTAAAGGCATTGAAGAAGCATGATCGCCTGGATCTGTATTTGGTGGCGGTTAAGCCCGAACTGCAGGGGAAGGGTATCAATGCATTGCTGCTGGCCGAAATCAACCAATCTGCAATAAAAAATGGTGTGAAATTTGCGGAAACCGGCCCGGAGCTTGAAGAGAACAAAGACGTGCAGGGGCTTTGGAAGTTTTATGAAACCAGGCAGCATAAAAAACGGAGATGTTATATTAAAAAACTTCCAAAATAAATAGCATCCCGTATCGTATTCGCTCTTAAGAAATAACCGGTTTTCATTATTGCAGGTCACGTTTCTTTATGGCGATGGCTTGTTCGAGTTTCTGATACAACCGTTCATTTTTTTCAAGAAGGGAAGCAGCAACATTGGCATCTGCCAGCATTTCATAATCCTGTATAAAAATCTGTGAAAAGGCATCGGTATATGCATTTATACTATCAGGATCCGTACAGGTTTCTACTGCGGTCATCATGCAATTGAAGCTGTTTTTATAATCTCTGACCTGGAAATATGCGACAGCTGCCAAATACAATTGCTCCGATCCGGGCGGCGCTGCTTGCTTCAAAGTACTGAAAACCTTCAATGCTTTGTTGTAACAGCCTTCATCAATGTGTAACCGCATTCTGTCTGTATTTGTAAGGCCCTCGTCTGTTGAACTAAACACATTAAGAAGAGCATTTGAAGGTTCAGTTAATTTTTCAGCTTCATAACTTACAGCAGAATGTGAAATGATACCCCCCGGGGTTTTCCAATCCTCTTCCACAGATGCGGCAGCTAACAGGGGCATGTCCGACAGGATCCGGATGCTGCAGCCAAACAGGGTTAAAACTGTCAGGGCTGTTGTTGCGACAACGGCATGCATGAACCGCCTGCTGCTTACCTTGATGCCGCAGCCAAACGGTTTTCTTGTCCTGGGTTGGAGTATAAGCCTGCGGCAGTATACCCCCGCTGTAAAGCGAAGCGCTTGCCAGGGCCGGAGCCTGGCTTTCTTAACTGTGAACTGATGAATATCTTTGGTACGCATGATCGCATTCAGCATATTCTTCGTTCCCCCAGAAATTCTTTCACAATTATATCAAAGAATATTGAAAAATTGTAATTTCCCGGGGGAATAACGCCATGAGTGTATTCGGATCATCATGGGAGGCCGTTTGGGAGAGCATGTCTATTCAATATGTACCGGATTCCAGGTCTGGAAATCCACATGGTTTCGTTTGCTTTTCACATTTTCTGTCCATTGATGAGAATAGACTTATTTCCCTGATGAAACGAGGCATATGGAGTCGATTGCCCATCCGGAACGATATCCGGGGAAGAGGTCAGCAAAGAACATATACTTTCTTCAGATCGGTTATTTCTTGATAGTTCATTTCCAGATAACGCATGAAGGTGTCGCTGATAAAGGGTTCAATGACTTTTGAACAGGTATGGGAACGAAGCTTTTTAATAATATGAGATACGGAATATCCCGATTGAAGCCCGTCCACCAGAAAGCATACAGCCCCTACGGG
>JAEZBW010000294.1 GCA_023426765.1 Bacillota bacterium | reverse complement strand
GTCTTTAACGGAGCGCTGCTCCAGTTGGGGCTGAAGCGTGCGGATTATATTGTTCTTTTTTTGGGTGTTGCTGCGATGATCGTTTTCAGCCTGCTGCAAAGAAATGGCAGCCTTCGGGAAAAGCTTGCCGTAAGGCCGGGATTGGTGCGTTATGCAGTGTACATCGTTCTTTTGATAGCGGTGATCACCTTTGGAGCATATGGCATCGGTTACGACAGCAATCAGTTTATTTACAACCAGTTTTAATCTTCAGAAGGAAGAGGACCATGAAAAGGAAAAAAATCATTCAGGTGGCCGCAGCAGTCATCATCACCATTTTAATATTAAGCTTCCTCGAAAGGCTCCTGATGCCGAAATACATGACGGAGATCCTTGAAGGCGCTTTAATTTCCGAGTATTATCAGGAGAAAGACAAGAACCACGATGTGATCTTTATTGGGGATTGTGAGGTTTACGAAAATTTCTCCCCGGTTACGTTGTGGGAGAAATACGGCATCACCAGCTTTATCCGCGGCAGCGCGCAGCAGTTGATCTGGCATTCCTATTATCTGCTGGAAGAAACGCTGCGCTATGAAAAACCCAAGGTGGTCGTGTTCAATGTTCTCTCGATGAAATATGACATACCTCAGAAGGAAGCGTACAACCGAATGGCACTGGATGCCATGCCGCTGTCGCTGACAAAGCTGAAGGCTGTTCGGGCTTCGATGATGAAGGACGAAGAATTGATCACCTATCTGTTTCCCATTTTACGCTATCATTCCAGATGGAGTGAACTGACGGGAGAGGATTTTGAATACCTTTTCAGGAAGGAGCAGATCTCCCATAACGGCTATTTGATGCGTGTGGATTCAAAACCGATGACAACAGTGCCCCAGGCGAAAAAATTGCCCAACTACCAATTCAGTGAGAACTGTTATGATTACCTTGAAAAAATGACAACTCTTTGCAGGGAAAACGGGATAGAGCTTGTTCTGATAAAGGCCCCGACCATTTATCCGCACTGGTATGAGGAATGGGATGTTCAAATTCAGCAGTATGCAGAGAAAAATGATCTTTTATATCTGAACCTTTTGGATTATACTGATGAAATAGGCATTGATTTTAGCCAGGATACCTATGATGCCGGGCTGCACCTGAACCTTTCAGGCGCTGAAAAGCTGTCGGTGTATTTTGGAAAGATTCTGACGGAACGCTATGCGCTGGAAGACCACCGGAGTGATGCTGCCCTGAAGGAACGATGGAACGAAAAAACAGCCTTGTATTACCAGAATATGCAAAACCAATACGCCGAGCTGGAGTCGCTGGGTTACATCAAGGCATTTAACACCAGAAGAAATGAGGAATGAAAATGAAGAAGAATATTGTGATGATTATCGTAGCATTGCTGTTGGTTGCCGGAGTTGCAGCCGTCCTGCTGCTGAATGGCGGAAACAGGGATATTTCGGGAAATAATTCAAATCCACAGCCCCAAACAGGTGGTTCAACCGTAAAAGAGGATCCGGGCTATCATCTTGAGTATAAAGGCGTTCAGATCGCTGTTGAAACTCTTTCGACCCCGATTCTGGAAGCGCTGGGCGAGCCCATGAACTATTTCGAAGCGCCAAGCTGCGCCTTTGTCGGCATGGATAAGATCTACACCTACAGCGGTTTTGAGTTCCAAACCTATACCAAAGATGAAAAAGACTATATTGCATCCATTCGTTTTCTGGATGACAGCATTACCACACCGGAGGGTATTGGCCTGAACGCCAGCCTGGAGGATGTGACCGCGGCATATGGCAAGGATTACAAACAATCCTTCACACAGTACACCTATACCAAAGGAAAATGCAACCTTAGCTTTATCCTTGAAAACAATGAAGTGGTTTCTGTAGAATATGCTTCCGTTGATTTTGTCGGAGCCGAACAGGAATAATTAACAGGGGAGGATGCCATACAGACATCCTCCCTTTTTCATCAGTTTCCTTCATCAAGTGCTTTTTGAATTTCCTTGATTTTCTGCAGGTTTTCAATATAATCCTTTTTCAGAATGTGCTCGTTTTTATAAAACTCTTCCAATTCATATTCAAAGGCGTTCAGCGCCTTTTTTACGGTTTCGAACTTCTCGGTGTATTCATTTGTCAGTGCGGCAATTCTATCTTCATAGGTTTTATTTATTTCATCAACCTCATTTTGATGCTCTATTTTCATATCACTGATCATAGTTTGCAATTCAAACAGTCGGCTGATTTCCTCATTCAGATCCAGGGTTTTTTTGAAGAAATACAGGTTTGAGATCACCAGCGCTACAATAATTAAACCACTCAGAATGATGGCAACAGGATTCTTTTTCATGATTCAGTCTCCTTGAAAAACGGATTTATTAAACGTGAAAACTACTCAAACCCCGGGCTAGACTTCCGTTCAGCCATTCACTTCAGATATGGCAAGAACCTCGAAGCCTGTGTTGTTGAATTCATTGTATCAAATAAATGCGGGGAATTTCTACAGTTTTCAAAAACTTTTGCGGTTGTACACCAGGTCACCAAACCATTCACCGGTGACATGTGGTAAAGTCAGTCAAATATACTGAAAAACCTAACAATGGTATATATTAATTGTGTGGCGGGGATGCTCACCGGTGCTGTGATGGTACTTAAGTTAAAATCATACGGTTTATGGCTTATGATTGGTCTGAGCATTGTGTTTATGCTGTTCAATGGTTCAAAACACGGAAACATCACATTGATTACAGCCGGAGGGCTGCCAATCTTATTGGTTACCTGGCTGGCTACCCGCAAGCAGATCTGCTACGGCCGGAGAAAGGCGGCGGGTTAACTACAGCTTTAACTGGAGGCGCTGGCGTATTTCTTAACGCTGATCCTGAAAAAGGTTGTGGCAATGAAGAATAACACTGCAGCCAGGGCAGCGCCTCCAGCCAGTACAACAGGTTCCAGCGTACCTGCTAATGCTTGTGCGGGGACGGTGATCACAAAACCTACCGGAATGACCCAGGTAAGCAGAAACCGGAAAAAGCCGGGATATATGCCCACCGGAAACCGGCCTGTCTGGATGAGGCTGTCAAAGATCCACATCAACGGCGTGCCCAGATACCAAAAGGCTGCAGAGGCCAGGATTAAAAGAACCGAGTAGATCAAAACAAGTGATATCATCAAAGCAAGGACGAACAGAACCGGAGAACCATCATGGAGTCCATTTATACCTGGTCCGGAAAACAGTGAAACAATAATGAGAACGGCTGCAGCGATGACGTCGACAATGGACCATAAGTTCCACTTTCGGAAGGAAATATGAAACTGCTCCGGAAGGGGCTTTAACAAAGTAAAATCAAACGAACCTGTCCACAACTCGCCGGAGAGGCCGCTTAATGATTCCAGCCCCGGGCCAATCACAAGCTCCTTCAGGCCAAGAACCAGAAGATAAACCCCCAAAAGGGCCATTGCCTCCCGGTATTGCCAGCCATTCAATGAATTCCCGTTCTGAAAGACAACATACAGGCCGCCAAGGCTGCCGGCTATGTTTAAAAACGTATGCAAAAAATTGATGCCAAAGTTAAAGCGGAAGGCTGTTTCTCTCTGAAAAGAGCTTTTTATGAAAACACCGATTAAGTGTAAGGGTTTCATGGTTCTCCTCCTGTTCGCATATCCGGCGGCCAATGACCCTGCTTCAGCCATGGTGCTGAAAGGCTGATAGGGTAACTGCTTTCACAGGCCGTCCGAATAAATCCTTTAAAATTATTCACTGATGAATGAATGCTGCCGGGTTACCCCCCGATTGCAGTATAACGACGGATGCCTCTGCTGTATACAACCTTATGCAGGGCTGCGACGAAAATCAGCCAGAATGCCTGGATGCATAAACCTTTTATGACCTCCGCAAAGGGTATCATACCCGACAGAATTTCCACCGGAAACCCCAGCATATACCGGAACGGCAGAAGCGAAGACAGGGTCCCCAGAATTCCCGGAAGAAGAACGGTCGGAGCTACCTGGCCTGCCAACAGAAAAATAAACGTGTCATTCACTGCAAGCAGGGCATCTATTTTTTCAGTCCAGAAAGCCAGCAGGGAAAGCAGGTAAGAAGTTAAAAACCGAAGCAAACAGGACATCAGTAATGCAGGAATGAACAACAGCAGACCGGATGTGGCTGCGCTGCCAAAACCAAGGAAGACGGCAAGCACCACAACCATCATGATAACAACCGGCATGCAGACGATTTTCAACGCGATATCCGCCGCCACGGCTTCGTAAATCATCGGAAGCGGCCGCATCAGCCAGGTCGACAGGGTTCCCGCCTGGATGTTTTCACCAATCACCCAATGGCTGCAGGGATATGAAAGCTGATTGACCAGGATGAGGATAAGATAATAGAAAATAAAATCATTTTTTTCCAGCCCACCCACGTTTCCGGTTCCAGAAGCCGCAATCCAGACGAACAGGAAAACCAGCGGTCCCATCATCCAACTGACAGCCAGTGTCCAGAAGAAACCACGGGATGCCATAAAGCTGAAAAGAGATTTCCGGATTAAAGCAATTCCTCCGCGCATTTTCAGGCCTCCTTTCGTTTTCCGTTGGCTTCTTCCCTGTGTATAACATTGGTTTCAGGTGTATTCTGCCTGCCTCCTACACCGTTCCTGTAAACCTCATCGATCACAGCATCCAGCGGTGGGTTCTCGATGGTCAGATCGGTAATGGATTTTTCCATCAGATAGGCGGTCACAGGCAAAATATGTTCCCTGCGAACCCGCAGCGTTCTGTCCCGTTCCACCGATTCGACCATTTCGGCCTGAAAGCTTGGATTCTCCTGCAAATCAGCTTCTTCGAAGGTTTCACCCTCGGGAATACTGAACTTCAGCAGCCGAAACGGTGCTACGAGATTTGCCAGGGTTGAAAGCTCGCCGTCATATTCCAGCTTTCCCTCATGAATTAAAATCACACGCGGACAAAGGGACACAATGTCCGACATGTAATGGCTGGTTAAAATCACGGTAGTTCCGTACCTTCGGTTATAGTCCCTGATAAAGTCCCTTAAACGAAGCTGCATGGAAACATCGAGGCCCAGTGTGGGTTCGTCAAGGTACAGGATTTCAGGCCGGTGAAGCAGTACCGAAGCCAGCTCACACCTGGCCCTTTCACCCAGTGAAAGGTTGCGTGACAGCTTTTTCAGGTAATCTCCCAGTTCCAGCAGATCAACCAGTTCATCCATTCTGGTTTTGTAATCCCTGTTTGACACTTCGTAAATCTCTTTCAGGATGTAAAAAGAGTCGGCAATGGTGTTATCCCATGTCAGCTGGCTTTTATTGCCCATCAGAAAGCCAATCTTTTTCAGATATCCGGGTTTTCTTTCACAGGGGGTGAAGCCTGCAGCATGAATCCTTCCTGATGTGGGATACAGCAGCCCCGAGAGCATTTTCAGCGTGGTCGTTTTTCCAGCACCGTTCGGTCCGATAAATCCGACCATTTCACCCGGTTTCAGTGTGAAGCTGATGCCATCCACCGCGGTCACTTCACTGCAGGCCGGTTTAAAAAGGTTTTTCACGGCGGCTGCCATTCCGGCTTCCCGCTGGGAGACCCGGTAAACCTTCCTGAGGGATTCGACTTCAATACAGTTTGTCATAAATCCTCCTGATCGCAATATGTGAATTTTAAGGGAGAGGAAAAATACCGAATCATTACATGTAAAAATCCGGTGCTTTCCTGAACCTTATTCATCGTAACATAAAGAATAAAGGCTGGTGTAAAGATGGAGGGTTTCAATGAATTGAAAAAGTTTCTCACTTTTTTGATGGACAATGGAAGAGTTGTATTATACCACTATGTGTTTATTCAATTGTAAAACGATTTCCTCTACTGCGTTTTTTGCGGTATACAATGCAGTCAGAAGGTTGTCAGTAAAGCACAGGTAACCTCTGTCTTCGTCAAGATCGGGGTTGTCCAATGCTTCCCTGAGACCCTCGGCGGAACCCAACTCCAGCTTTTGCATCGCACGGAGGATGGCCATGTTGCTGTAATTGGATCGCCGAAGCACCCGGATAACCCTCAGCTTGTTTATTTCTGCGCTGCCATATTCACGATAACCGTTCAGGGGGTTCCGGGGAATATGGATCAGGTTGTTGCGCTCCCAATCTCTTAGCATATCCGGGGTGATATTTAAAATTGAAGCAGTTGTTTTAAAGCCCACTGTTTTTCCAGGTGATGGGCAAATGTCTTCGGAAACATCGGCAGAATCCTTTCGAGCATTTTTCTCCGGTTCCTGATGCTTTGGAAGGGTATCCGGTTTTATTTCTGATCCCGCTTCGGCGTGGGAAGCCCAGTTTTCAAGAAATCTTTCGGCTTCCTCCGCCTGCCGGCATTCGATATCGATTAAGTCTCTTAAATGAAGAGCGCACTCCAATGCATCGTGGAAACTTCCTTCGGCCGCATGATGAATGATTTCATATGCGGTTTTTTTAATCACTTTGCCGAACATGGTACACTTCATGACAAGCCGGATCAGTCTGATCTGATCGGCGTGAGCCTGCGTGAACAGCCTGTAGCCCGAAGGGCTTCTGGACACAACAGGCAGCAATCCCCATTCTTCATACAGCCGCACCGTATTGGGATGAATATCGAAAAGCTTTGCAATTTCAGAGGTCTTAAAATACTTTATCAAACCTGCTCCTTTGCGCCACTTGCACCATTGGGACGGTTCTATTTGACTCAGTATATATGTCAACCAAATCATTGTAGTTGACATATATACTGAATCGCCAGAACCATCCAAGTGACTCAGGTTACCTATATGGCGAACAGCTTCGCCAGGTATTTTCCGGTATGGGACCGGTCAACGGCAGCGACCTGTTCGGGGGTTCCGCAGGCGATGATTTCCCCGCCCTCCAGGCCGCCCTCGGGGCCGAAATCGATCACCCAGTCGGACGTTTTGATCACATCCGGGCTGTGTTCAATGGTCACAACGGTATTATCGGCATCCACCAGGCGCTGTAATACCTGCACAAGCTTTTTGATATCCGCCGGGTGCAACCCGGTAGTGGGCTCGTCCAGCAGGTACAGCGTATGTCCCTTGCTTTTCCGGGACAATTCCTTCGCCAGTTTGATACGCTGGGCTTCCCCGCCCGAAAGAGTGGTGGCCGGCTGCCCCAGCTTCAGGTATCCCAGGCCTACTTCCTTCAGCACTTTCAGTTTGTCGCCCACAGCAGCATCTGCGATGAACAGGGTTGTCGCGTCTTCAATGGACATGTTCAGTACATCGGAAATATTATACCCGTTATATTTCACGGTGAGAATTTCACGCCTGAAACGGGCCCCTTTGCAGGCAGGGCAGACGACCTGCACTTCGGGGAGAAAATGCATTTTGATCGACAGCACGCCGGCCCCCTGGCATTTTTCACATCTTCCGCCAGGTACGTTAAAGGAGAAATGCCGTGCGGAGAGCTTCAGTTTTTTGGCTTCAGGCAGCTGCGCATAAAGGTTGCGGATGGCCGTAAAGGTATCGGTATACGTAGCGGCATTGGAACGAGGGATTCTCCCGATGGGAGCCTGATCGATGGTGATGACCTTGTCAATATACTCCCATCCTGTGATGCGATCATATCTCCCCGGTACCTCACCGGCGTGATTGTATTTCTGTGCTGCGGCCTTGTCCAGTATATCAAACAGCAGCGTCGACTTGCCCGAACCCGAAACGCCGGTCATCGAAACCAGCAGTCCCAGAGGTATTTTTACGGTTACGTCCTTCAGGTTGTGTTCCTTTGCTCCTTCAATGACAAGGGCCGGACCTGTCGGTTTTCGGCGGGTAGAAGGAATACGGATTTCTTCCTTTCCGCTGAGGAACCTTCCGGTGAGGGAATGGTCACAGGCACTGACATCCGCCGGAGTACCTGCAGCCACAAGGGTTCCGCCGTCACGCCCGGCGCCTGGGCCAATGTCTATCAGGTAATCCGCCTCTTTCATCAATTCGGTATCATGTTCAATGACCAGTACGGTATTTCCCAAATCCCGCAGCTTCTTTAATACGGCGATAAGCCTTTCGGTATCTCTCGGGTGCAGCCCGATGGTGGGCTCATCCAGTACATACAGCACGCCGGTTAAACCCGACCCTAAGAGGGACGCCAGCCTCAGCCGCTGTGCCTCGCCGCCTGAAAGAGAGGTTGCCGGTCTTTCCATCGACAGATATCCAAGCCCAACATCCAAAAGACGCTGAATTCTGCCCGAAAGGTCGTCCAGAACAGGCTGCAGGATGATAAGACCTGCTTCGGATGTACAGGACGGAAGCCTTTGCAGCCATTCCTTCAGCTCCTGCAGGCTTTTCCGGGACAGTTCGGTGATGGTTTCACCGGCTACCTTAACCTGCCTGCTTTCAGGTTTTAAACGGGTTCCTTCACATTCGGGACAGGTATGCCGAATGAAAAATTTCTCCAGTTTTTCCCTGGCCGCCTCATCGATTTCATGATCGGCATACTTCCTGGTCATAGCGGTGATAATCCCTTCAAACTTCCCTTTAAAAGCATTGCTGGGCGGCTGTATTCCGGGATAATGCCGCTTGAACTCTTCGCTGTTCACACCGTAAAGCAGGTAGTCCCGCTGAACTTGTCCAAAGGTCTGAACGATCTGTCCGGGATCGAACGCAAACCCGTAATATTTTGCTGCAGCCGTCATGGCATTGCAGTAAAAGTCGATCAGAGATTTTTCCCAGCTTAGCACAGCACCATCCCTTAAGCTTTTCGTTTCATCCAGAATAGCAGTTACATCAGGCTTGCTGATAACACCCAGACCTGTACAGGCCGGGCACGCACCATTGGGTTTATTAAAGGAGAAATCCGCCATAATAAGCTCTTCAAGCAGGTGCCCGCAACTCGGACAGGCGATGCCATGCCCGTTTGCTCCATCACTTTCTTCCTGATCATTCCCGGCAGGCAGTTCTTCCTCCGAGTCCCACAGGTCGGCAGAAGTATCGGATCCATTTTCAAAGGAGGGCCGGATCGTGGCGCCGCATTTGGGGCAGGGCCTTTCACCCAGCCTGGCATAAAGCAGACGCAGATAGGTAAAGACCTCGGTGACCGTCCCAACGGTGGAACGGGGGTTTCTGTTTGTCAGGTACTGATCAATACTGATCGAAGGCGACAGGCCTGTGATCGATTCAACCTTCGGCCTCGTGAGAAAATCTGTGACCATTCCCAAAGAAGCCATGTATTGACGCTGGCATTCCTTCTGCAGCGTATCAAAGGCCAGCGTGGATTTCCCCGAGCCTGAAACGCCGGTCAGCACGACCAGCTTGTTTTTGGGTATCTTCAGGGATAATCCTTTCAGATTGTTCTCCCGGGCACCACGGATTTCAATAAAGCTTTCCATTTAAATCCTCCATATCCTTCAACCTTTTGTTCATTGGTTATTCTACTACAAAGATATAACTATGGAGTAATACTGGAGGGTTTTGATTTTTTTCTTTTCCCTTTCGGCAAACTGCGATATCATGACCAGTATAACAGAAATAATTTCCAAGGAACCGGTATGGAAAGTAAAAAGATTATCCTTTTCGGGTTAGCGCCTGTCAGACCGGCAGAGTTTATCTTATCAGGCGTTATGCACGAATAGGACCTTTTTATACGATTTAATTCCGTTCCGGGATGTTAAGGGTGAACGATTTGTGGTAAATAAGCTCTATACTGAATGAAACAGGAAAAACAACCAAAGGATACAGTTATGGAGAATAATTATACCGGTCTGATAGAAAGCTCACCCATCGGGTACGCATATCACAGAATGATTTATGATTTGAACGGCATCCCCTGCGATTATGAATTTATTGAGGTTAACGCCGCCTTCGAAAAGTTTACCGGATTAAACCGCAGCCATATTGTCGGCAGGAGGGTTTGTGAAATCATCCCGGATATACGAAATAGCCGCTTTGACTGGATTAAGGCATACGGAGAACTGTCCATTCATGGCGGAAGCATTGAGTTTGAACAGTTCTCTGAAGGACTGAACCGGTGGTATAAAGTGAACGCAAACTCTTCTCATAAGGGCTTTTTTGTGACGTGGTTTACCGATATTACCAGACAAAAGGAGATAGAAGGTGAACTGAAGGTTAAGAATGTCACCCTTGAACAATTTTTTGAGATCAACCTGGATTTATTGTGCATCGCTGATCTGCAGGGCAACTTTATCAAAGTCAACAAAGCCTGGGAGGAGATCCTGGGATATCCCGCTTCAGAACTGGAGAAGAAAAGATTTTTGGATTTTGTGCACCCCGATGATTTAAAGGACACCTTAAATGCACTCTCGCAATTGGGCAACAATGAGCGGGTATTGTATTTTGTGAACCGGTATAAACGCAGGGATGGCACTTACAGGTTTATTGAATGGTGCTCCCAGCCCGATGGAAATCTCATTTATGCCGCCGCCAGAGATATCACGGCGCATAAAGAAACCCTGGAAGCCCTTCGCATCAGCGAAGAACGGTTGAACATCGCCATGAAGGGAACCAGAGCAGGCTTATGGGACTGGGACATGGAACAAAACACCGTTGTATATTCCCCCACCTGGAAAACCATGCTGGGTTATCAAACGCATGAAATTCCGGACGATATCAACGGCTGGAAAAGCCTTTGGCATCCGGATGAGGTACAGCGGAATGAACAGGCCATTGAGGATTACCTCTCCGGGAAAAATGAAACCTATGAGGTCAGCCATCAGCTGCGCTGCAAAAATGGCCAATGGCGCTGGATTATGACCCGGGGCGAAGTGAAAAGGGATTCACAGGGCAAGCCCGTCCGGTGGGTTGGTACCAATATCGATCTGACCCATATGAAGGAAGCGGAAGATAAAATCGTATACCTGAGCTTTCATGACCAATTGACGGGCTTATACAACCGCAGGTTTTTTGAAGAAGAAATGAACAGGCTGGATCATGGCCGAAATCTGCCGTTAAGCATCATTATGGCTGATGTGAACGGGCTGAAGCTGGCCAATGATGCCTTTGGCCATACGATAGGGGATGAATTGCTGCGGAAAGCTACAGACACCATGAAGAATGCCTGCAGGGCAGGTGAACTCGTCTCCCGAATTGGCGGCGACGAATTTGTGATCATTCTGCCGAAAACCGGCCTGAAGGAAGCCGAGGCCGTTATCAGCCGCATCAGGCAAAGCATGGTGGAGGTTAAGGCCGGGATGCTGGATCTGTCCATTTCTTTCGGCAGTGCAACAAAAACGACGAGCAGCCAGCAGATAGAGGATGTCATTAAAAAAGCCGAAGAGAACATGTATAAAGTAAAGCTGCATGACAGCCCTGTTATGAGAAGAAAGACCATCACCAGGGTTCTTGCGGAACTGTTTGAACGGCTGCCAGAAGAAAAACAGCAATCAGAGCTGGTGGGCAGGCTTTGTGCATCCATAGGAAAACTGCTGGGGCTGGATGACAAAGAGCTGGATATCCTCCGGAAAGCCGGTATTATGCATGATATTGGGGAAATTACCATAAATGGCGATATATTTACCAAACCGGACTCATTGACCGAAACAGAATGGGTTGAGGTGAAACGTCACCCAATAACAAGCTACCAGATTCTGAATTCCGTCAATGAGTTGGCTTTGGTTGCAAAATGCGTTCTGCATCACCATGAACGCTGGGATGGATCCGGGTATCCCGATGGGCTGAAGGCCGGGAAAATTCCGCTGCATTCCAGAATTGTCGCTGTTGCCGATGCCATACAGGCCATGCAGAATGACCGCCCCTACCGAAAAGTGCTGTCAATGGATGAGACGATGAAGGAACTGAGGGACAATGCCGGTACTCAATTTGATCCGGATATTGCAAATATCGTGCTTAAAAACCCTTCAGTGATGAGTTCTGTTCTATAATGGACGTTCTATCCCTGAATCCTGCTCCATTCTTTCGTCATCATTTTACAAAAAGACTGGCAGGAATCTTTTTTTTCGGTTAAAATAACAGCATAAGCAGGAAAGATATCCGGATGGATACCTCCGGGGGGAGGAAGCAGAGGCCTTTTTAAACTGTGGAGGTGGTTGGCCCCGTGTTCACTCCTGTGCCATGTTATGGCTTCAAATGCCGCTCTTTCCTGCTTCTTTTTATTTCTCCAAACAGGCAACTCCAGGATGATCGGGCGAGGTTCTATGGATACGGCAGGGATGTACAGGATATTGGATTACCAGTTATGGCTGGACTACGTGGAAGAGTTTAAGCAAAAGAATCCGAGAAAAAGGGATGAAATCGCCTGTTACGAGCAGATCCTGTCTTCGAGCCGGTATCAAAGCCTGGCAGCCTCCGTTCTGAATAAAGGGTTTGGTTTCAGTCCGCCGCAGGAAATTAAAATCTCCAAAATGAAAACCGGGAAAAAGCGTACGGTCTATATCCATCAGCCCGAAGAAAAACTGGTTCTGAGAATCGTCAATAAAATCCTGCAAACACAGAAGCTGTATTGTGAAAGCCTTTGTTTTTCCTTTCATCCGGGAGGAGGGGCTGCGGCTGCATACAGGAGTTTGCTTTCCGACAAAAGGCTGTATGAAAAATGCAGCGTGAAGCTGGATGTCCACGATTATTTCAACAGTATCGACGTTCCCGGAATGATGCATATTCTTTCGGAAAGGCTTGACACGTCAAGCCCCGAATACACTCTTGTGAAAAACCTTCTGGAGGATCAGAGAGTCCTTCGGGGAGGTTCACCAGCTATTTCTCAACACAAAGGGGTCATGGCCGGAAATCCTTTAGCCCCTTTACTTTCAAACATCTATCTGTCGGATATCGATGAAGCCTTCCGGCAGGAAGGTATTACCTATGCGAGGTACTCGGACGATATCATCTTTTTTGTGGAAGAAGAGCAGCTTGAAGAAAAAATGACCTGGCTGAAGAAAATGCTTTCTGAAAAAGGGTTAAGCATCAATCCGGAAAAGACAAAGATCCGGATGCAGGGTCAATCGTGGGAATTCCTTGGATTATGCCATGACAAGACGGGAACAACCCTGGCCTATGGAACCATTGAGAAGCTGAAAGCCAAGGTATACCGCCTTGCGAAGAAAATGCGGCGTAAAATTGTAAAGGGTTATTGTTCTCCGGTCATGGCGGCAAAAGAAATGATAAGCCTGCTGAACCGCAAGCTGTTTGGCAAAGTGGACGAGCAGACCCGTTTTTACTGGTCCAGATGGTTCTTTCCTGTGATGGATGTTTCCACACCCCTTCGGGAACTGGACGGCTATATTCAGGAAAAACTGCGTTACGTCGTAACCGGAAAATATAACCGTGCCAATTTCAGAAAGGTTCCATATCATTTGTTAAAAGAGCTTGGGTACCGCTCGCTGGTGTCTGAGTTTTACCGGTTTAAACAGGACAGAAATCAGCCTGCCTGAGCTTCCATGTTTATTTTCCAAACAGACGGTAAAAAATCCTCTTGATCAGGGGTTCCTTTTTCGTTACGGAACCCGGCTTTTGATCTTCCCTGCGCAGTTCGGCTTGCCCACGAACAGGGCTTGTGCCGTTTACTGGTTTTCTGTACGAACTTTGACCCGAGCCTGATCCGATACGGGCACTGCTTTGAGGAGAAGATCCTTTACCTGCGGTATCAGCCTGACGCCGTGAGTTGTAACCTTCACCACCAGGACGTGCATTCGCAGCATACTGGTTGTTCTGCCTGCGCGGATAGTCCTGTTGGCCATTTGAAGGTTCACCTGTCTGTTTTCGTGAATATGCCGGTTGGGAATCCCCGGATTGGCGGGCATTACGATTCGTCTGCGCTTGTGCTGTACCTGGGCTTTGGGTATAAGAACGGTTACGTTCAGACGGAGAACCGTTTGCCTGCCGGGACGGCTGCCTGCGGGTTTCACCGGCCTGTCCTGCTGCAACATTCCTTCCTGTTTCTCCCCGTTGAGTTTTCTCCTGCGCTGCGGGGCGATTGTCGGAGCTCCTGCGGTCGGTTGCTTTCCGGCCTTCAACCTTGCCTTGCTGCTCTTTACTGGCAGGATGGTTCTGCCTGTCGGTTCTTTGTGCGGAGGATTGCACTGACGGCCGGTTTTCTGTTCTTCTTTGCTGCCCGGAGGATCTTCTTTGCCGGTTTTCTCCCGAACCTTCCCGCACAGGGGTCTGTGACTGGGCGGGTTTGTTTTTCAGAGAATTTGCTTCAAGCCATGGCCCGGCTTCGGACATCCGCTGGTTGAAAACATCCTCCGACGGCAGCGAAGCTTCTTCAATCAGCGCGCCAATATGCTCTTCAATTTCATACAGGGTCATCAGATCATCCCCGGTAACCAGGCTGATGGCCCGGCCGCCGTTGCCGGCTCTTCCGGTACGGCCTATCCGATGGATATAGCTGTCCCTTTCAATGGGAATGTCGTAATTGATAACCAGTGATAAATCATCGATATGAATACCCCGGGCCGCCACATCGGTAGCCACGAGGATGTGAAAATTCCCTTCCTTGAACTGCTGCATGGTTTTCAGGCGTGTTCCCTGTGCAATATCTCCGTGCAGTGCATGGGATGCGTATCCTTTTTTCGTTAAAAAGTTTTGAACCTGATCCACTGCAATACGGGTGTTGCAGAAAATGATGCAGCTTTCAGGCTGTTCGGTGATCAAAAGCCTGTTCAATTGAGTTCGTTTCTCGTTGTGATTCACACGGTAATAGGCCTGCTGAATGGTATCCACCGTCTTTGTCGCCGACTCTATTTCGATTGTAACGGGGTTGCGCATGTAATCGGTACAGATTCTTTTCACTTCCGGAGGAATGGTGGCCGAGAACAACAGCGTGATTCTGTTTTTCGGCAAGGTACGGATGATTTTTACAACCTGCCCGATGAAGCCCATGTCCAGCATTCTGTCCGCCTCATCCAATACTAAAAAGCTGATATGACGGGTATTCAGATTTCCATGCTGAATATGATCAAAAACCCTTCCGGGGGTACCGGTGACAATGGAAGCCCCCTTTTTCAGGGTCTGAATCTCAACATTCATACTGTGTTGTCCATATACGGCGGTTGTTTTATGATCAAGATGGGCGGATATTTTCGCAAGGTCACTGTCCACCTGAACGGCCAGTTCCCGGGTGGGGGTTAAAATCAAACCCTGAGGCCCCGGTTTGTCCGCGTCGATTAACTGAAGAATCGATACACCGAATACGGCGGTTTTCCCACTGCCTGTCTTGGACATGACAATCAAATCTTCATGATTGAGAATGTGAGGGATGGCTTGTTCCTGCACCGGTGTGGGTTCGGTGAATCCCATCTCTTCCAGTGCCTTCAGGATGGGTGGAGCGATGCCGAGTTCTAAAAAGCTTTTCATATTTTTCTTCTTTCATCAAGTATATTGTTTCAACCCAAAATGGCGTAATACGATTATTAGTGATCGCTTCCGTTATTATAACAAATGTGTCATTGTGAAGCAAATACTTCACACCATAAATACAATTTACCCGAAGCAGGTACCGCGGATGGTTTCCAGGTACTACCCGTGAACAGTAACGAAGCAGGGTCGCGGATGGTTGTCTGGTGTTGCTTCTGGACACGAGTTGCCATAGCCCTGAAACGGGATCTGTAAATTATACCAGTGCGTTGAAAAGCGGACAAAACATTACAAACACTGGTTGTTGACATGCTTTGACCATTGCTGTAAAGTGAAGATATATTCAGTGAGCGCTTGGTGGGTTGGGAAGCATGGATGTTACGGCCTGAATCGCTTCAGGTCGTTTTTATTTGGAATGTTGAGTCGGTGAATCAAGCCAGTTCATTCATCATTTAATCCATTTTATATAAAGGGGGAAATGTTAAAATGAAGAGGAAAGTGTAATTATTGATCGCGCTCACGCTGATTGCAGCAATGCTGCTGCCTGCATGTGCAAGCAGTAAGGATGACGGCAAATTCAGAGTAGGCCTTGAAGCAGCTTATGCTCCGTTTAACTGGACACAGATGGACAATTCCAACGGTGCGGTTAAAATTGACGGCTCTGCAGAATATGCCGGCGGGTATGATGTGGAAATCGCAAAGAAGATCGCGGCAGGTCTGGGAAAAGAGCTTGTCATTGTTAAAATTGAATGGGATGGTCTTACTCCTGCCCTGACATCGGGAAAGATCGATGCCATTATTGCCGGCATGTCGCCCACCGCTGAACGGAAGGAAACCATCGATTTCTCCGACAACTATTACAAATCAAACCTTGTTATGGTGGTTAAAAATGGCGGAGCCTATGTGAATGCCGATTCCATCCAGGACTTCAGCGGCGCAAAAATTACCGCTCAGCTGAATACCTTCCATTTTAAGGGTGAAAGCATCCTGGATGATCAGCATGATACGCGGGCATACCGGACCAAGCTGGGGATGGTTTTCCAGCAGTTCAACCTGTTCAACAACCACAATGTACTGTCCAACTGTGTTGTGGGTCAGGTAAAGGTTCTGAAACGCTCCAGGGAAGAAGCCGAAAAGGTGGCGATGAAGTACCTTCAGGTAGTAGGCATGGATCAATACATCCATGCGAAACCCAAACAATTGTCCGGGGGGCAGAAGCAGCGTGTGGCCATCGCAAGGGCTTTGTCCATGGAACCGGATGTCATGCTGTTTGATGAACCAACCTCCGCGCTGGATCCTGAAATGGTCGGGGAGGTTCTGGTGGTGATGAAGCAGCTGGCCGAATCGGGTCAGACGATGCTGGTGGTCACCCATGAAATGGGCTTTGCCCGGGAAGTAGCCGACCGCGTGGTGTTTATGGACAAAGGGGTCATTGTCGAGGAAGGAAAACCCGAGCAGATCTTCAACCAACCGACACAGGAACGCACCAAAGAGTTCTTAAAACGCACATTAAGTCAGATGTAGTTTGATAGGATGAAGTAACAAAGCTCCATGGCGAATACCAGGAGCTTTTTCTGTTAGGAGGCAACGTTAATGTTCACTCTCCAGTAAAGTTAGCGGGTGCGGTGAGGCCGCCTCCGTTGCGTCGCCCCGTTGCCTGTGATATCATGAGTATCACCGAAGGGGAAATAAAAAAAGCCAATGAAGTACCCCAAATCGGTGCGAAGGAGTGTGAAGGCTTTGACAAAAGCTTTTTTAGTGAAAGGTAAAGAAAAGAGGGTGGAATACGGCCATCCCTGGATCTTTAAAAGTGATATTGAAAAAACCGATGGAGCCGTTGAGCCCGGAGCTATCGTGGACGTTTACAGCCATAAGAATAAATTCCTTGGGCGGGGCTACATGAACCCCAGGTCCCAAATTACCATCCGGATGTTGACCCATCTTCAGGAGGAGATTGATTACGGTTTTTTCTACAAGAGAATCCAGGCTGCGTGGGAATACAGGAAAAAGATTGCCGATACCAACAGCTGCAGGGTTGTGTTCGCAGAGTCGGACTTCTTACCGGCACTGGTCGTGGATAAGTTCTCGGACATCCTTGTGCTGCAGACTTCAGCGTTTGGCATCGATCGGTATAAAAACGAAATCGTCGATATCCTGAATGACCTGATAAAGCCTGCCGGTATTTATGAACGCAACGACCTTTCGGTCAGAACACTGGAAGGTCTGGAGGAGAAGAAAGGTTTTCTTTCGGAACCGTTCCCAACCCGGGTGCGAATGCTGGAAAATGGCATACAATTCGATGTGGATATCGAAAACGGCCAGAAAACCGGTTATTTTCTGGATCAGAAGGAAAACCGCGCAGCTATACGGCCTTTCGTCCGGGATGCGAAGGTTTTGGATTGCTTCAGCCATACCGGTTCCTTTGCCATTCATGCGGCATCGTATGGGGCCCGGGAGGTTCTGGGTATCGATATTTCAGAACATGCCGTTGACTTTGCAACCGGCAATGCGACCCTGAACAACCTTCAGGATTGCTGCAGGTTTGAAACGGCCAATACCTTCGACCGGTTAAGGGAGTATTATGACCGGAAGGAGAGCTTCGATACCATCATCCTCGATCCTCCCGCATTTACGAAATCGAGGAATTCCATGGAAGGGGCCATCCGGGGATATAAGGAAATTAATCTGCGGGCGATGAAGATCATTCGCAGCGGGGGCTTCCTGGTCACCTGCTCCTGTTCACATCATATGGATCCGGAGATGTTCATCGATATCCTGTATAATGCAGCATTTGATGCAAGGAGAAAGGTAAGACTGATCGAATACCGATCCCAGGCGAAGGATCACCCTGTGCTTTTGGCGGCGGAAGAAACCGAGTACCTGAAATGCGCCATCCTGCAAATTGTCTGATTATTGAATTTTTTATGGTGAGTGGGTCCGGCGACTGTTTTTCTTGTTAACCTGTTCTTGTATGTTGGTAATATATTATGAGATTATTGTAAGACTAATGTTAAGGTGATACTTGATATTGGCAAATACCAACAGGCCACTAAAATGGGATTGAATGAAGGAGCTCATATTGTGCGAAACAAGGACGATACAAGGGCAATGCATATAAGCCATGCCGATGATGAAAACAGCAAAATTTTGTTTCTCTCTGAGAAGCTGGAAGAGAGAGAAGAGCTTTTCCGGGCAATTTTTGAGCAATCCCCTCTTGGGGTGGTCATCGGCATACACGACAGGCTTTACGATGTCAACTCCATGGCTGAGAAGATAATCGGGAGAACAAAAAAAGAACTGCTGTCCATGCCATGGCAGCAGTATACCCATCCCGATGATATACAAAAAGATGAAGAGCTTTTTGACAAATTCAAATCTGGAGAAATCACAGGTTATTCCCTTGATAAACGTTATATCAAACCGGATGGTTCCGACATCTGGGTCAATATCACCATAGGACCGCTGAAGTTGGGAGGCAAGTCCGGACAAAGCTTTGTGTGTCTGATAGAAGATATCAGTCAGAAGGTTCAGGCTGAAAATGAACGGAGGGAAAGCGAACGCAGTAAATCCGTATTACTTTCGAATATGCCCGGTATGGCATACCGCTGTAACTTAGACAGGGACTGGACGATGCAGTTTGTGTCAGACGGGTGTTTCGAGCTAACCGGCTACAAACCTGAAAGCTTGTTGCACAATCATGATATTAGTTTTAACGCATTGATCAATGAACAGTATCAGGACTATTTGTGGAATAAATGGCAGGAGGTTGTCCTCAATAAGACAAAATTAAGGGAAGAATATGAGATAACAACTGCATCAGGGGAGATAAAATGGGTCTTTGAGCAGGGGCAGGCCATCTATAATGACGATGGGGAAGTAATAGCCCTGGAGGGCTTGATTATTGACATCACGGACAAAAAGAAAAAAGAGCAGGAAGTTGCGTATCTGATCGATCATGATTTCCTGACAGGCCTGTTTAACCGGAAATACTTCGAA
>JAEZBW010000261.1 GCA_023426765.1 Bacillota bacterium | reverse complement strand
CAAAAGCTTTGATAAGTTCAGGTGTTTTATACGCCTCATAATAACCCGAAACGTCCCGAATGAATTGATTCGTCCTGGCCAAAACCCATCTGTCTGTGATTTCAAGGGCATCAGGAGATGGTTTTTTCGTTACATCGGGCTTTTCCAGTACGGCATAGGTCATAAAGAAGACACAGATGTTCCAGAACGAGAGGATCTTTCTTCTGGCTTCCTCACCCAGGTTATATCCGAACCGCACATCATTGGCCATCCCTGCTCCGGCAAACAGGTACCGTATTGTATCCGAACCCAGCTTTTCTGCTGCAGCATCAAACTGGATCATGAATCCGGTTTTTGAAAACCTCGTCCCATCCTCTGCAACCACACTGCCATGTGCAAGCACTCTCTCATACGGAGCTCTGCCTTCCAGAGTTACGCTCATAAACAGCATTGAATAAAACCAAAGCCTCACCTGTTCCCGCATTTCAGACACCCATTCCGCCGGATAATACTTTTCCCATAACTTCCTGTCAGAAAAATAACCCAACGTTGAAAACGGCACAATTCCAGCATCCAGCCATACATCTCCCACTTCGCTTATGCGGGAAGCTATGCTGCCGCATGACGGGCACTGTATCGTCACCTGATCAATCCATGGACGATGAAGTTCAGGAAGCTCTTTCGCAGCAGAACCACCAAGTTTATAAAGTTCTTCTTTCGAACCGATAACAGTAAGCGTACCGCAATGATCACAGGGATAAAACGGCAATGGAAGACCATAGAACCGCTTGCGAGAGATATTCCAGTCGCCCATATTCGCAAGCCAGTCCTGCATCCTCTTCCCGATGTATTCGGGTTCCCATTTTACTTTACTGGCTGCTTCCAGTAGTTTCGGGCGAATGTTATCCGTTTTGATATACCATTCCCGAACAAGCCGGAATAAAACCTCGGTTTTGCACCGCCAGCATACCGGATAACTGTGCCTGTAGGAATGTGTTTTATACAGCTTGTCGTCCTGTCTGAGCTTTGAAAAAACCAGCGGAGCGGCCTCAGATGCCTTCTGTCCTGTCAACCAGTCGTATTCCTGCGTAAATACACCTACGTCATCGATGGGACAAACAGCCTGCAGGCCAAGACGTTGTCCCAGCTCATAATCCTCCGCTCCACAGCCGGGTGCGATATGCACTACACCGCTTCCCTCTTCGCTGGATACCATCTCCCATAATACGATTTTGTGAGGTATACCATTTTGCACCTGCAGAAAAGGAAAACAGGTTTCATAAGATAAACCATCCAGATCTTTTCCTTCAATGGTTTGAAGAACCACTCCTCTATTGTCTAACACCGGCAGCGCTTTTTTGGCTAATATCAGCGGCCTGCTGTTCTCTTCACATTGAACAACAGCATACTCCAGATCCGGATGAACTGCCAATGCGATATTTGCCGCCAATGTCCAGGGGGTTGTTGTCCAAACCAGAATATCCCACGGCTTTTCCATTAAGGGTAGCCTGACGAATACTGCAGTGTGCTCAATCTCCTGATGAGATCCGGACATCTCGTGCTCCGACAGGGATGTTCCGCAACGCGGGCACCAGGGCATCGGCCGGTTAGATTGTACGATCCATCCGTTTTCATGACATTTCTTTAAAAAGGTCCATATCCCGCTGATATTTTCATCGGTGTGGGTATAATAGGAGTTCTGCCAATCCATCCATTGCCCCAGGCGGATAGACTGTTCGGTGATCCTGCCTGAATATTTCCGGATCCTCTCAATGCACTTGTGCGTAAAGTTGTCGGTACCAAAGTTTTCGATGTCTTTTTTGTCTTTAAAGCCCAGTTCTCTTTCAACCTCTACCTCCACCCAAAGCCCCTGGGTGTCGAATCCGTTCCGGTAGTGGCAGGAGTACCCGTTCATCGCTTTGTATCTGAGAAAGGTATCCTTGATCGTCCTGCCCCACGCATGATGGATGCCCATAGGATTGTTTGCCGTGATGGGGCCGTCCAGAAACCTGAAGGGTTTATTGTTGCTGTTCTTTTCCCGAAGCTTGTCAAAGCAGCGATTATCCTTCCAAAACTGCAGGATCTCGTGTTCCATTTGAGTAAAGTCCGGTTTTGAATTTAACACTTCCATATTCTTCTCCTCCTGTGAATGTTTCTGAAAAGGGTTTCCAAGGCAGCCTGCCGCTGTTTTCCTGTGAAATGACCCTTTCAGAGCAAAAGTCTTCTCTTAAGGACAAATGTCACTTTCAGAATTTTCCGAGCTGCCAATGTCTCCTTCAATCATTCTCATCACCTCCAAAAATGTTTGGTATGGAGGTGATTTCCGGAGGAAATAAAAAAGCTTTCACCCCATAACAGGACGAAAGCTGCATTCCGTGAACCACCTGATACAACATACCAACATATGCGTTCCCCGTAACGGCGGAAAACCGTCAGAACCTACTACACCCTTCGGCCTGAAACTCCGGGGTGATATTCAACACTTCCCTACTTGCACCGGGCTCGCACCCTTCCCGGCTCGCTGCAGCGTTCAGCAAAGCATTTACTGTCCCCATCATCGTCTTTTCATGTTCAATTTAGCTTATTATATGCGAAACGGAAACATTTGTAAACCGTTATGTAATAATTTTATACGTTCCCGAAAGGAGTTAGTTCGGCTCTGTTTAAACAAAAACAAGTTTATTTCCGGTTAGGAGTTCGAATCCGGATTCACTTTAAATGCATACTCACCTGGAAAATGTTCATAATAAAATATTGATATTCTGCATACAGGAGATAAAAACATGAATCCTATGAAGGAACGCGAAAATGAACATCATGGGAAAGTAATTCCCATGCACAGGATACACTCGGATGGTACGGCTGTTTTTCGGGAAGACAGACCCCTGTGGTTTGTCAGAAGCAGAAATGTCATTTACTATTTGCTGGGCCTGATCGAAGTTCTTCTTGGTTTAAGGTTCCTGTTCATGTTGCTCGGTGCAAACCCGCGAAGCGGATTCACAGCTTTTCTCTATATGATTTCAGGTATCTTCGTATCTCCGTTTACGGGAATTTTCAATCCTCTGACAACCACCGGACTTGTTTCCCGATCGGTTTTTGATCCGGCTACGATTGTGGCCATGCTCATATATGCTTTGATTGCCTGGGGAATTGTAAGGCTGTTATGGATAAAAGTTTCCCGGGATGGGTGAAGCTATCATACATTGTTTTTCATTTCAAACAGATATTGCATCATATTGTCATCATCACTTTGGTTATACCCATACCCAAAACATTTGCCAACCATCGGTGCGATGGTGCGAAAAAGCTCACAGGCTGCGAAAATTGCTGTCCAAAGTCCTTCATAATCAGGATATGTCTTTAAATAGAGTTCATACAGATCAGCAGGAAGATACTTCTTGAAATATTTGCCCCACATTCCAGTTGAAACGGAAAAGTTCGTTCTTATTCCAATATACCATTCAATCATTTTATCAAGCTCTATATGGACGACTTCATGATACATCCGCATTGCATAAGGAATCTGGTCACGCACGATTCCCTTTGCCACATTGTTCAGGCACCACCAGAATTCATTGCAGCATCCGTCATATCTGGATTTGGTTGCTCTTTTTATCCAATATCCGCTGTCGTTTGACGGCGGGATCGGCGGCAGGATATTATCTTTATCCAAAAGTGGAACCGTTAAGCTGTCCTGTACATATTCTTCAAGCATTGCTTCCTTGATTGCTATCGTTAAATCAATGCGGTTACCATCCGTGAAAAGCATTAACCAGGCATACTTACGGCTGTAGTCAGCATTTTGGCCCCAACCAAGATCATTTGAGTCAGGCTCCTGCACCATTGCAATATCCCCAAACACGGATATCCAACTTTTGTCAGATAGAAATGATTGTGTTTCGGTTACAACATATACTATATCATAATCCTGGTATGGATCCTTTTTCACGTTCGGGTTTGCCCGTGAACCATTCATATAGACTGCCCGGATACGCTCATCTGTTTTGGCAAACCCGAGGATTAAATCAAACATTTCCTTTTCCGTCCGCATTGTTTACACCTGCTTTGAACACAATTCTTGATATACAAAGCACTCCGTAATATGATCGTTCACCATACCTATCGCTTGCATGAAGGAGTAAATGATGGTTGAACCAACAAACTTAAAGCCCATTTTTTTCAAGTCTTTGCTGATGACATCGGAGAGCGTGGTGCTTGCCGGCAAATCCTCATGCCTCTTCCAATGGCCTATAATCGGCGTATTGTCAACATATTTCCAGATGAATTTGTCAAAACTCCCGTATTCCTCGATAACTTTTAAAAATGCCCTGGCATTGCCCACAGCCGCATTCAATTTTAGGCGGTTTCTGATTATTTTTTCATTTACCATGAGTTTCTGAATTTTCTCGTCGTCATAAAGAGCTACCTTATTTGGGTCGAACCCATCAAAAGCCTCTCTGAAGGCTTCTCTTTTGTTCAGTACTGTAATCCATGCAAGCCCTGCCTGCATACCTTCCAAAATAAGCATTTCAAACAGCTTGATATCATCATGCACAGGCCGTCCCCATTCGTTGTCATGATAATCTATGTATACAGGGATATTTCCCGCCCACAAGCATCTCGTCTTTTCTTTCATAAAGCCCTCTCCTTATCCAAAATCTATCTGTGCTATCCGCTGAAAGCTGCTCCATATAACCGCCTGGCATCGGGTTTGATTCAACACAGGAATGGCTGAAAAATATATCGTTCAAGTAATTTTATGGTATTCCTATTTCTGGATATCGTCAAGCTGATACTCGTCAGGAAACGATTCGTCAGGCCAGGCAAATCTAATTATCCAAAGCATTCCGGCCATTTCAGGGATTGCTGCAGGATACTGATGAACTGAATCAAACCATCGGCATCCTCCTGATCAAATCGGGCTTTCACAGGGCTGTCGATATCAAGCACCCCGATCAGCCTTTGGTGATGAAACATCGGCAGAACTATTTCAGACTGGGATTCACTGTCACAGGCAATATGCCCGGGGAACAGGTGAACATCCTCAACAATTTGTATTTCTTCGGTCTTCGCAGCAGTTCCGCAAACCCCGCGGCCAATTGCAATGCGAATACAAGCCGGTTTACCCTGAAATGGGCCGAGTACAAGTTCTCCGCCCTTGTATAAATAAAACCCGGCCCAATTGATTTCAGGCATCAGCTGGTACAACAGTGCTGAGGCATTGGCAAGCCCGGCCAGCCAATCCGAATCGTCCTGGATCATGCTTTGCAGGAATTCATTTATTTGTTGGTAAAATCCTTTTTTGTCATCTATCTTTGCATTCTCAAAGTGAAACATTGATTTTCTTCCTTTCATGACTATATAGAAGAGCTTGCGAGTTTATTCAACTATGCTGAGCGGATACAACACATCCGGGTTGTATGAATGTGCAACGAACAGAACTTGGGATCATCCGAGGCAGTAAAGGTTTCGCTTTGTATATTAAGGTGGTAAAAGAGAACTTTTACCGGGCTGTTTTCATTATCGACAGAATACTGTTCATGGTCTTTCCTGCCTTGTCACGGATTAATACACAGGCTCTGTTATCGTACGGGGTCGGGCTCATATTTACAATGATCAGCTTATTCCCTCTGTAATAATTCAGCAGCCCCGCAGCAGGATAAACGGCAAGACTAGTGCCGATGACCAGCAATACATCTGCATCGGAGGTTTCATTGACCGCATTCATCAGATCTTTTTCATTTAAAGGCTCTTCATACAGAACTACGTCTGGTTTAATGATTCCGCCGCATAGTTTACATTTAGGTACCCCTGTTTGCTCCAGTTCCTCCAGAGAGTATTGTTTCCGGCAACCCATGCAGTAATAACGCTTTGTTGTTCCATGCAGCTCAATGACATTCGTTGAGCCGGCTTCCTGGTGCAAACCATCGATATTTTGCGTGATAACAGCCCGTACCCTGCATAGTTTCTCCATTTCAGCAAGAGCCTTGTGGCAGTCATTTGGTTTGGCATCCTGGTAAACAAGATTATTAAAATAGTAGTCATAAAAGGTATCGGTTTGCTGCATAAAAAACCGATGACTCAGAAGAACCTCTGCAGGATAATCAACCTGTTTGGGTTTATGATATAATCCGTCCGAGGATCGGAAATCCGGAATGCCGCTTTCAGTGGATGCACCTGCTCCGGTCAGAACAACAATACTGGATGACGTTTGAAGAAGTTCTGCAGCTTTTTGAATGATTTCCAAGATAATCAACTCCCAAGAGGAACTCGAGCTATAAGAGGATACACTGTATACCTGCATTTCACATTATACTGAACTGCGATCGGATTATCAACCATTAACGCCTTAGACGTATCATCTGAGTTTTATGATGGTTACTGTTCGCGGGTAGTATTTGAAACCCATCCGCGGTACCTGTCATGCGGGACGAGGCTTGTTGTGCGTTCCAGCGCCGGGGGTATCTTCCTGGGGGAACGTTCCGGCGGATACGCTCCTCTGGTACGCACCTGTATTCGGGTGTTTTGTCTACCGCTAACTCTACTGGGGTTGCACAATAACTTATGATGAACTGCCTTAAAAAAATAAAGAGGGCTCGCTACCTTGCATGGAAACGATACCCTCTGTCACAATGAAATAATCATATATCCAGGAAAGATCCACAATGAATTCGTTTTTTACCCTTTATCGCACCGGATGACAAGCCCGGAAAAAGCTATCTCCTGCGAAAGGGAATACATTTATACTTGCTTCCTGACTTCAATCTTTGCAAGTTTTTCATAGTACTGGATTAGACCGCCATGGTCATCCTTCGCTTTGCCATCCACCTTCAGGGCTTGCATGGTTTCCATCACCTGGCTGGTTAATGGCAGCGGAACACCGATTTCATGACCGGTTTCCAAAGCGTTCATCAGATCTTTAATATGCAGTTCAATCCGGAAGCCGGGTTTAAAATTCCCTTGCAGCACAAGGGGAACCTTTGCATTCAATACGGTGCTTCCTGCCAGACCGCCGCGGATGGCTTCGAATACTTTTTCGGGATCAACCCCGGCCTTGGTGGCCAGCACCATCGCTTCGGACATCGCTGCGATATTCAGTGCAACGATGATTTGATTGGCCAGCTTTGTAATATTTCCGCTGCCAATATCTCCGATATGAACC
>JAEZBW010000225.1 GCA_023426765.1 Bacillota bacterium | reverse complement strand
CGAAAGTGTGGGGGCTCCACCAATGGCCTGGCTGCTAACGCGGCCTGGGGTTTGGTGGAGCCGCCTCGATTACGGCAGCCACCACACCGCGCGTCGCAGCACCATTCCCATGACCCCCGGCCCATCGTAATAGTGATTCCACGTCTCGGCCATCGCTTCATTGAGAGCGGGGTTGTACTTCTCAAACGGCCGCGGCGGGTTGTCGATCGCAGCAAAGAACCCGGTCTGCGCAGTCCACAGGATCATCACTACCACGGCGCCCCACAGCAGCAGCCGCAGCCACCACAGCCGCCGGTCCGCCAGCCTGCGATCCACTTCCCACAGCAGAAACAGCACCACCAGCAGCCAGGACATGATGAAGTCGACAATAAAGCGGATGGCGGTGAAGTAGTAGAACATCAACAGCAGGAGCTGCGCCAGCCCGCCCAGCGCCATCATCCAGCCCAGCCGGGGCCAGAGATTGGGCGCGCCAGCCTGTGCGGCAGGTATTTCTTCGCGACTCTTCCCGCGCGATGCCAGCCGGAGCGCACCCACTACGAACAGCAGCGGCGCCAGCAGCCAGGTGAACGGCACCGTTCGCAGGCTGAAGATCACCTCGTCGTTCATCTTGTCCACTGGGAAGTTCGCCCAGGCGGGCGCTTGCGCCGCAACCTCAAAGATCGAGCGAATGACCGGGTACTGCCCTACTTTGATATAAGGGAACAAGAAGTAGAGAAAGACGTTGGAGGGGAAGTAAACGGGCGAAAAATGCCCGTTCGTTTCTACCATGTTGGTTAGCTGGTACTGCAAGCCCGTCTCCAGCGGATTGCCAAAGCGGGCGGCATTGTAGGCCAGCATGCTCAACCCGCACACCGCCAGCGGAACGAGCAGCGCGGCCAGCGGTCTGATCCGCTCATTCCACCTCGCCCGGGGCTTCCAGAGCACTGGCAGGCAGAAGGCCAGGTACATCAGCACCGACAGGGCCAGGTTGTAGCGCGTGAGCACCGCCAGCCCCCAGCCCAGCCCGGCCAGCACCAGCCAGCCGTTCTTGCCCGAAAGAGCGTACTTCACCCAGCCCGCCATGCCAAGGAACAGGAAGAACTGGCCGGCGATAATCGAGGTTTCATAGATACGCGCCCGGTCATACAGGAACAGCATCGGCGTGTTCACCGCCGCGACCAGCAGGAACAGCCCCACCATCACCACCGGGGAGCGTGGATAGGCGGCCCGACGAGTTTGCCACACCAGGTACAGCAGCACCGCCAGCAGCCCCAGCGCTGGCAGGATCACCCCCACCTGCCCCAGCGGCTCGACCCTTGTTAGCGCGATCCAGGCGGCAAAAAACAGCGCGGGCACCGGCCCCCAGTAGAAGTAATACTTGCCCTGGTAGTAGCTCGCGTCCCACAGGTGCGGGATATCCTCGCGCGCCATCACATCGTACGGATTTTCCAGCGCCACAAGCTCAGGCGGCGGAGTCTCCAGCAGCGATACCTGCCCGTGCAGAAAGGCTTGCGCAAGCATCACATACAGGTTGTTCACTTTCGGGAAGTTTGGGAACAGGCCAATCGAGCTATACCAGACGACGACCGCCCCCACGATGACCAGTATCACCAGCGCAAACGCCAGCCCCAGCCGCTCCGAGCGGACCCATGCCGCCGCCCTGCGAGGGAGCGAACGTTCCACACGCGTATTTTTGGTTGCGAGCTGTGATTCAGACAAAATCCGCCTTCGAAACTGCCAGGATCAAGGATGACCTATGATACCACGGGTAAACAAGGCGGTATGATTCTTTTAACAACCCCGCTTTTCTTATGTAGCGGCGCAGCGCTGGGGTTGTATCATCGATGCGCCTTTTGGCTCGCTGCGCCGCTACAGGATAGATAAAAGATGAGCCGGGGGACTGCGCAGTCCCCCGGCTCATCTACTTTAGTGACTTACCCGGTACATCCGCACGTAATCGAACTCCGCGGTGAAGCCGGAGCCCCCCATCGAAACCAATCCAATCTGCGCGTCAGCGCCTAGATCGTGCGTCCACACGCCGCCGCGCACCCAATTCTCACCGTCCTGGCTGGTGTAGGCGGTGTAGTGCTCCACGCCGCCGACGTTGCGCTTCACGATGCGCAGGTAGGTCCACTCGCCGGGCGCGCCGACCACGGTATTGCCGTAGCGCGGGTAGCCATCCGGCACGGGGAATTCTTCCTTGGCGAATTCGGTCTGGCGCGTCTCCCAGATCGATACGGTCACCAGCTTGATGAAGTTGTTGTCATCGCCGTAGATCACCAGCCCCGCCTGGACGTAGTTGAAGCAGCAGCCTTCCGGCGGCAGGTTGATCCGCACCCGAGTCTCGACCACGTAGTTGCCGCCCGGCGTATCTTGTACCAGCACCGAGGCATTGTTGCTGTCCACGTACAGGTCGGCGGCCTGGGTGTTGAAGTTGAACGAGTCGCCGTCCACCGCGTAGGTGGAAGGAT
Source organism: Bacillota bacterium (assembly GCA_023426765.1). GTDB lineage: Bacteria > Bacillota > Clostridia > DSM-8532 > DSM-8532 > JAAYJG01. The sequence goes on along the minus strand of JAEZBW010000225.1, from coordinate 152 downwards.
CGGGCTCGCGCACCCAGCTCCACTGCGGGCCGAGCGCGCCGTTGAACTCGTCTGAAAGCGAGGCAACCATCGCCGTGGGCTGATCGTCCTTCACCAGCTTCGTCTTATATTTGGTTGTATCGCCCGGCTGCGCGGCAGGAGCAGGCATCTTA
>JAEZBW010000214.1 GCA_023426765.1 Bacillota bacterium | reverse complement strand
CCGGCTTGCGGAGATTTATGGAAAGCTTGCCAACATTGGTGATGATATTCCGGAGAAGTATATCGAGGACAATAGCATCTTCAAAAAGCTTGTCACCGGTGAGGTGATAACTGCTGAGCGTAAAGGTAAAGACCCGTTCGCCTTCAAGAACTATGCCACTCTTATATTTAGCTGTAATAAGGTACCGAAGATGAAGGACAAATCAAACGCAGTAAAGCGCAGGCTCCTTATCATTCCGTTCGATGCGGAGTTTAAGGAAACCGATCCCGACTTCGACCCTTATATCGAAGACAAGCTACTTGAGGATGATGCCATTGGGTATTTGCTCTTCCTAGGCCTTGAAGGATTAAAGAGAGTTATTAGAGCCAACTCATTCTCTGACAGTAAAAAAGTTGAGATGTTGCTGTCGGAGTATGAAAAGGAAAACAATCCGGTTATGTACTTCGGTGAAGAGTTTAAGATTGAGAACGAACCTACCAGGGAGGTGTACCACACCTATGCTGTCTGGTGTAGGGAAAACGGATACATTCCACTGGCCAACAATGAGTTTGGAAAGGTTCTGAAAAAGAAGTTCGGGTTTGTCACCAAACGGAAACGAATTACTGGAAACCATATCAGCGTTTATGTAAAGGGATAATTGTGCGGGGCTGTGCGGGGCTTGTGCATGGCTTGTGCGGGGTTGAAAGCATTGATAATACTGAGTGTGCGGGGTGTTCTTATCTTCCTTATTATATATATAAAAATATAAATATAAATATAAATATATATATTAAGGGAACCCCCGAAGCCCCACACATCAAAAAAGGAGGAAAACCTTGAGGGAGAAGGCTTTGGAGAATTTGCTTGTGCGGGGCGTAAAGAAAAAAGGCGGCCTTGCATTGAAATTTGTGTCTCCTGGAATGGCAGGAGTGCCTGATAGATTGCTGCTTTTACCTAAAGGTAGGATGGCTTTTGTTGAATTGAAAGCCACGGGAGAAAAAATGCGGCCTTTACAGACAAAACGCAAAGAACAGATAGAGAGACTTGGCTTTATGGTTTTTTGCATTGATGAGGCCAGCCAGATTGGAGGTGTGTTGGATGAAATTTGTTCCACATGAATATCAAAAGTATGCTATAAAGTTTATTCTTCTGAACCTGGCCTGTGCTCTGTTTTTGGAGTGCGGGTTGGGGAAAACAGTGATTTTGTTGACAGCTGTAAGCAAATTGATTGCAGACGGCAAAGTTCGCAAGGTGCTTGTGGTTGCGCCCCTTCGTGTTGCGCTGCATACATGGAGCAGCGAGTGTGAAAAATGGGACCACTTAAAGCATTTGAAAATATCAAAGGTACTGGGAACGGAAAGAGAACGTTTGAAAGCTCTGCAGAAGCAGGCTGATGTTTATGTCGTCAACCGTGAAAATGCGGAATGGCTTACAAAGAACTGGGATTGGCAGTTTGATATGTTGGTGTTGGACGAGCTGTCCAGTTTCAAATCACCGTCAGCCAATCGGTTTAAAGCATTGAGAAAAATCCGAAAGAAAATAAACCGAATTGTTGGCCTAACAGGAACACCAACACCGAATGGGTTAATAGATTTGTGGAGCCAGATTTATTTGCTGGACAGGGGAGAAAGGTTGAGGAGAACGATAGGTGAATATAGGGATGAATACTTCCTGCCGGATAAAAGGAACCAGCATGTGATATACTCCTACAAGCTCAAAGCTGGAGCCGAAAAGCAAATCTACGACAAGCTGTCTGATATATGCATTAGCATGAAAGCCTGCGACTTTTTGAAGATGCCGGAACGAATCGACAATGTTTTGGAAACTGAGATGAACGAAAAAGAAACCGGTTTATATAAGAAACTCAAAGGGGAGATGATTCTTTCTTTCGCGGATGGTGACATTGATGCGGTGAATGCAGCCGCGCTTACGGTGAAACTCCTGCAGATGGCAAACGGTGCCGTTTATGACGAAAATGGAAAGGTGAAATGGATACATGACCATAAGCTCGATGTTCTTGAGGACGTCATTGAAGCATCAAACGGAAAGCCGGTGCTAGTTTTTTACTCCTTCCAGCATGACAGAGATAGAATCATGCGACGCTTTGATGCTATGGATCTTGATGTGGATGAATGGAATAAAGGTAATATCCCCTTGGCATTGGCACACCCCGCTTCCGCTGGACATGGGCTAAACCTGCAGGATGGCGGCAGCACAGTTGTCTGGTTTGGCCTGACTTGGAGCCTGGAATTGTACCAACAGGCAAACGCAAGGTTATGGCGGCAGGGCCAGAAAAACACGGTGGTTATCAATCACATTATAACTAAAGGAACTATTGATGAGGATATTCTGAAGGCCTTAAACACCAAGGAAAATACCCAGGCATCCTTGATTGAAGCGGTAAAAGCAAATCTTTTTATAAAGGGGGAGAACCACGATGAGTAAAACCTGTTATGCAAATAAAAACAATCAGTGCAGAATACTTACTGTTGGAAAATGTACTGGAAAAAGCTGCACTTTCATAAAAACCTCCATGGAACTTAAAGAGAGTGTAAAAAAGGCATATACTCGGATATCTTCTTTGGATGAAGTGGATCAGAAATATATTTCGGATACTTATTACAAAGGAAGATATCCCTGGCGAGAAGGAGATATCGATCATGAATGTTAAACAATACCTTTCCCAGGCATACCGGATTGACCAAAGGATCAACAGCAAATTGGAGCAGATTATGTCGCTGCGTGAATTGGCAACCAAAGCGACATCTACACTTAATGACACACCGGTCAGTGGTACTCGCAATGTGCAATCCATGGAAGGCATCATTGCGAAAATGGTAGATTTGGAAACTGAGATAAATCAGGATATCGATACTCTTGTGGACCTGAAAAGGGAGATAGTGTCTCTCATAAAGCAAATCCAGAACACTGAGCATCATACTCTTTTGGAGCTTCGGTATTTATGCTTTAAGACATGGGAACAAATTGCTGTAGATATGGGGTATAGCTTACAGCACATATTCAGAATTCATGAAAAAGCTCTAAAGAATGTGGTTATCCCAAAAGATGAGAGTAAATGTGATAGAATGAGAGTTAGGTAATATGTTTTAATTATAATAGAGCAATAATGAAAGCCATCTCGGAGAAAACTGAGGTGGCTTTTCCATAGGTGGTGAAACAATTGCCCAGCAAACCAAAGAAACCGTGCAAGCATCCAGGGTGTAACCAGTTAATTCCATCAGGGGCAAGGTACTGTGAAGGACATGTTGTATTACATAAGAATAATGTAAAGACCACAAGAGAAAAGGGCTACGACAGCAGATGGCGCAAGGCTCGTTCCAGGTTCCTTAAAGCACACCCTCTGTGTGTGAAGTGCTTGGATCAAGGTTTACTTGTCGGAGCAACGGTGGTTGACCACATCGTCCCTCATCGTGGCGACAAAGAATTGTTCTGGGATGTGAGCAACTGGCAGCCGCTTTGCAAACCGTGCCATGATAGAAAGACGATGACCGAGGACAGATACCAGGAATATAAGTTTTGAAAATAGTTTTTCTACAAATTTTGTTCTATGAAACGAAACTTACCCCGGGGTAAAGGTGAAATGGGCGGGGTAGGGGGGAACAAATCTCTGAAACCCGCATGGCTGTAACCGCTGCCCCCCTTCGCGTGAAAAATCGCAGAATTTGATAGGGGGGATACCCCTTGAGGCCCGGGAAAAGCGGGAGTGACTAAACAAATCAACGAAAGTCGCGATGCACGTTTCGCCGGATTGTTACCAAAAAGGCTGTAAAACAACTGCTCAAACGCAGGAGTTTGCAGTCTTTTTTCATGCAATTTTTCAGTAAAGGATGTGAGGTTATGACTGGCATTCAAGCAAAACAAATACGGGAACTCCGCATGAAGGGAGCAGGCTACCGTGCCATTGCCTCCGTTGTCGGCATGAGCAGGGATGCGGTCCGGAATCATTGCAAGGCCCACTGCCTGGATGGATTCGCCGCAGAGGTGACCCTGAACATAAAGGAGCAAATGCAGCAGGGCAAAGCTTGCCTGGCATGCGGCAAAACAACTGCGCAGCCAAAGACAGGACGCAAGAAGAAGTTCTGCTCGGATGCATGCAGACGGGAATGGTGGGCGAACCATCCCGAAGTTATGGAAATAAGGAAAGCGGCTGTGTATGAAAAAGCCTGCGCTTATTGCGCAAAGGCGTTCTCTGTCTACGGAAACAAAACCAGAAAATACTGCAGCCATGACTGTTATGTGCATGACAGGTTCTGGCGCGAAGAAGAAGGCCGGGAGCCATACAAAAGCCCGGCTCGTTTAATTGGAGGTCAAACATGAGTGATATGAAATGGCAGACGCTGGCGGTTGATGTTCTTCGACCGGCAGAGTACAACCCCAGGAAAAAGCTGAAGGCCGGGGACAAGGAATACGAAAAAATCAAAAACTCCATATTGGAATTCGGGTATGTGGAACCCATCATCGTGAACTACGATATGACTGTCATTGGCGGCCACCAAAGGCTGACGGTTCTCAAAGACCTGGGATACACAGAAGTCCAGTGTGTTGTTGTCCATATTGAGGATGAGAACAAAGTTAAAGCCCTTAACATTGCTCTGAATAAAATAACAGGGGTATGGAACGAACAGCTTCTGGCTGACCTCATTGTTGACTTGCAGACAGCAAACTTCAACACAGATTTCACAGGCTTTGAAGTGCCTGAGATAGAGCAGCTGTTCTCAAAAGTACATAACAAAGAAATCAAAGAAGATGATTTCGATGTGGATGCAGCTCTAAAAAACCCTACCATGTCAGCAAGGGGAGACATTTGGCTGATAGGAAAACACAGAGTAGTATGCGGTGATTCTACTTTGCCCGAGACTTTTAATGCGCTTATGGATGGCCGCAAAGCCAACCTTGTAGTAACGGACCCCCCTTACAATGTAAATGTTGAGGAGACAGCCGGGAAAATCAAGAATGACAATATGCCGGATGCAGACTTTTATAAATTCCTCTTTGCATCGTTCGTAAACATGGAACAGAACATGGAGACCGATGCCTCCATCTATGTTTTCCATGCTGATACCCAGGGGCTGAACTTCAGGAAAGCATTTGTTGATGCAGGGTTCTATCTTTCCGGTTGCTGTATCTGGAAAAAGAACGCATTGGTTCTTGGACGTTCTCCATATCAGTGGCAGCATGAGCCGTGCTTGTTCGGTTGGAAAAGGGGCGGCAAGCACCAATGGTATTCAGACCGGAAGCAGACAACCATCTGGGAATATGATCGACCAAAATCATCTAAGGAACATCCTACAATGAAGCCGGTAGCCTTGATGGCATACCCAATCCAAAACTCCTGCATGAGTAATTGCATTGTACTTGATCCTTTCCTCGGAAGTGGATCAACGTTGATTGCCTGCGAACAAACCGGGAGAATCTGTTATGGAATTGAACTGGATGAAAAGTTTGTGGATGTCATTGTGAACAGGTTCATAGAAGCTGTTGGAGATTCATCCGGTGTGTTTCTGCTGCGTGATGGGGTCCGTATTCCTTATGATGAGGTCAAGAAAACATTTACTGAAAATTCAGATACTTAAGGCATGGAGTGTTCCGTGCCTTTTCTTTATGAGAGGAGCGGGCGCCGATGGTTGAAACTTTCATTGATTTCTTTTCAGGGATCGGGGGATTCCGGCGCGGCCTTGAATTGGCTGGCATGAAGAGCATTGGTTACTGCGAGAAAGACAAGTTTGCGGTGCGGTCATACCGCGCCATGTATGATACGGATGGAGAATGGTATGGAAATGACATTACAAAACTGCAGTCAGATGACATTCCTAAAGCAGATATATGGACTGCGGGAAGTCCTTGTCAAAACCTCTCTGTTGCAGGGAGAAGAAGCGGGCTTTACGGTGACCGAAGCGGACTCTTTTTTAACTTCATTGACCTCCTCAAGGGCAAAGCGGAAGAAGATAAACCCGAGTGGGTTATCCTCGAGAATGTTAAGGGCCTTCTATCGAGCAATGCCGGATGGGACTACTTTGAATATATCAGTAAGCTGGCCGAAGCTGGGTATGATGTGCAATGGCAGGTTTTCAACTCCAGGAACTTTGGAGTCCCTCAGAACAGGGAACGAGTGTATACTGTCGGACATCTTGCAAGCAGAGGCAGACGAGAAATACTACCTGTCGGCACCGAGAGCAGCGGCAATCTTAAGCAGATTGTAGACGGGAGCCAGGGCTATCGTGTGTATGATCCGTCCGGTGTTTCGGTCACACTTGCCGGAGAAGCGGGAGGGCTTGGAGCCAAGACTGGCCTTTACCTGATTGACCAATCCAAAAGCGCGCCGAAGATAACGAAAGAGGCACGGTGCCTTCTGGCAAAATACACATCCGGCGTCACGAACCATACCGCTGTGAACAGTGCGGTGCTTGAAGTCGGCGCATATCCCGTTCTTACCCCGGACCGTATGGAAAAGAGGCAGAACGGTAGGCGGATAAAGGATTGCAACGAACCGATGTTTACCCTTACAGAACAAGACAGGCACGGGATCATGGTTGAAACTGGCGAGAATCATCACGGAGCGGTGGTTTGGAAAGGCAAGCGGGTACGCATCCGAAGGCTTACCCCGAGGGAGTGCTTCAGGCTTCAAGGGTTCACTGATGATTTGTTTGAGAAAGCAGCCAGCGTGAATTCTGATGCCCAACTGTACAAACAGGCTGGAAATGCAGTAACCGTAAATGTGGTTTATGCCATTGGCAGAAAGATAATAATGTCTTGACTTATGTGCCTTCCTGAGTGATGTATGTAGTACCAATTAATTTAAGGAGGTACGGGTCATGACAATACAAACCAAGACCGAAAACCGAAAGGCTCTGGTTAAAGCGATAAGTGAGTTTACTGGTCAGGAGCAAACCTACATGGGTCCACCTACTTTCGCATACAGAGTGGGCGGGTTGACCATCGACCGCAACGGAGTTATCACAAGCGAATCCGAAGAAGGATACGAAGAACTGAAGAGCTTCCTCACCGAACATGGCTTTGTGGATCAGGAGAAGACAAGCCTGGAAATCAGCGTCCCCATTGATGGAATGGACGGCAACGCTCTCCGTAACCTGGTGTTCATGCTGAAAAGCAAGCAGTATCTGTTGAACAGAGTGGTTGGAGGAACAAACTTCTCCGTCAGCGATGGGTTGGTGAAAGCACTCGCCGATAAACCGCCAGAAAGCAGGGAAGATTTCATTTTTCTTTTTGAAGCAAACGGAGGTTGTGAAGCCAACAAGGGCATCGCCTTTGACAGCGAAAAGGTGACCTTCACATTCATCCTTTCCGACAATGCTGACAAGAACAAAGCCTACGCTGAAGTGGCAGCGTTCATGGTGGCAAGAGCAAAGGATTCACAGCGGGTCAGCCCTTCGGAGCAGAAGCCCGAGAACGAGAAGTATTACCTTCGGGTCTGGCTGATGCGATTGGGCTTTGGAGGCGAAGGCGGAAAAAAGTCAAGAAAGGTATTGCTTCAGGGCCTTAAAGGG
>JAEZBW010000146.1 GCA_023426765.1 Bacillota bacterium | reverse complement strand
ACTGAAGGATGTTCTCCACTTGCTTGATCGTATCCCTGGAATTTTTCAAACTGGCTTTCAAATTAAACCCCGGGTTTTCACTCTCGATAATTTCCAACAGGTCGGTGATTTCCAAATTTTCACCCGGCTTCAGGGCCTTCCATTGACTTTTCAGAAAAGCCACAACCCGGACATGATTGGGTTTATCCTTGCCGGTATAGGGCAGCCTGAACTTAAACCAGCGCAGCCAGGGCGTAGACAGATTTTTTGGAATGGTGAGCAGAGAATACGTATCCTCTGTTTCAACGAAAGCCATAATCACGACCGAGTCTCCGTCGGTAAGCCTGACATTATCCAGCATCGTAGCCGTCAGCTTATAATCCCGGACATTGGTGCTGTCTTCGTCCTTCACCAGCTTTATTGTGTCTTCCTTTAAAAACACATTTGCGGCCTGGTTCTTTTCATTGAAAAAAACATCGCTGTACAGGTCAATCACCGTCTGATGGGAAAACTCCTCTATGTACGTACTTTCATCTCTATCATTTGTAACCGCGCTGCCAAACCATCCGTTTTTTTCAACCGCAGGGTTGTTTGTGGAAGGAGGATCAACCTCTGTCCCCATAGAAGCCACCGAGCCGATTGAAAATAAAAACGCAACCAGCAGCATGAACATGAACCTTTTTATCATAAAACCCTCCTGGAGAGGTACCGGAAATGCTGTACTTCTGCCAAGTATATTATTCAACCTTTATTATACACAGATTTTGTTACAATTCCATTACTGCGCTTTTAAAATGCGATTACTATTCATATTTCCCGTGTTTATTGCTTATCGGCTTTTTTTGCAGGCAGCAGAATGGTGATTTCCGTTCCCTGGTTGGGTTCGCTTTTTGCTTCGATGAATCCGCCATGGGATTCGGCAATTTCCCTGGCGATGGAGAGGCCCAGCCCGGTTCCGCCCATTTGCCTTGACCTGGCCTTATCCACACGATAGAACCTCTCAAATATTCTTCCCAAATCTTTCTCGGGTATGCCTATTCCTGTATCTAAAACTGTAATACGGGCAAATTCATCCCTTTTGCCCACGGTCACCGTTATTTGACCATGATCGGGCGTGTATTTAATCGCGTTGCCCACCACATTGAACAGAAGCTGCTCCAGCCTGTCCCAATCACCGGACACCTGTGGAACTTCCCCATCTTCTATCACGGTCATCTGCTGGTGTTTTTCACCGGCAGCCATTTTCAGGTTCTCCAGGACGCTTCTTGTCAGTTCCAGCGGAGAAATGTCCTGCAGGTTCAGCTTGATGCCGCTGTCATGCTTTGATAAAAGAAGCAGATCCTTTACCAGCCGATCCATCCGGTTGGATTCCGAGTAGATCACCTGTAAAAAGTTCTTTGCCGTGTCATGATCCTCAAGGGCGCCGTCGAGAAGGGTTTCGGAATAGCTTTTAATGGATGTCAGCGGTGTTTTCAGCTCATGGGATACATTGGCGACAAATTCCTTGCGCATATTGTCCAGCTTCTGGGCCTCGGTGATATCCTGTATCACCGTGATAATACCCCCGACCATGTTTTCCTTGTCGGTAAACGAAGCAAAACTGACCTTGTAAAAACGGTCTCTTAACTGAATGTTTTTGCCCGCATCACTTAGAAATTCCTTTTCCAGCATCTCGGGCATGGAGCATTCAAGCCCTATTTTGAACATGATTCCTGTAAAGGTCAGATCGGTCTGCTGCAATTCCAAAAAACGCAGAGCAGCCGAATTGATATGAATGATCAGCCCGTCACGGTTAAATGCGATGATTCCGTCGGCCATGTAATTCAGAATCATTTCAAATTTGTTCTTTTCAGAGGATATTTCATGCAGCATGCTTTTCAGCTGGTTCGTCATATAGTTGAAGGTGCTGGTCAGCTTTCCGATCTCATCGTCGGAATTCACCTCAAGAACCTGTTCAAAGTCCCCCGAGGTGATGTTTTCGGCTTTATGCATGATATCCACAATAGGCCTTGTGATGGTTTTGGAAAGAACGAAGCCAAAGGCGATGGCGACCACGACTGCGATGAGCATGCCGGTGACGATGGCATTACCGAATTCCCGGATGATTTCCAGGGCCTGAGAACGGTTGTATTTGAAATACAGGATATATTCGCCGTCGACCAGGGTTTGTCTTTTCACATAATCATAGAAATCACCCTTCAGCGATCGGGTGATTCTTTTGTCTTTTCCTTCCGCGTCCCCTCCCATCACCGACATCATGTTCTCGGATTTCAGGATTTGGTTGCGGAAATCAACAGCATTTTCAGCATAAAGGGCGTCGGAGGAATAAACGATCGCATAGGAATCCTGCCGGATAACCGTATAGCTTTTTTCCTTGCCGGCCAGCTGGCTTAGGGTGTATGGCTCCTTCAGGCCATCCAGCAGCTCGTCGACGGTCATATCATCATTAATGTTCAGAAATGCGTAGTTATCGGTCACCGTGTCCCTGAAATCATTATAAAAAATGTCCTCCACCTTGAACGTCAGGAAAACCCAAATCACAGACATCAAAACAAAGGTGATCAGTACGATGATGATAACAAGTCTCCATTGCAGGCTTCGTAAAAAAAACATTCCTATCCCCCGGAATTCTGATGATCGGCTTAACGG
>JAEZBW010000145.1 GCA_023426765.1 Bacillota bacterium | reverse complement strand
TTCAGGTTCATGAAGTCCATGTCGATAGAGGACCAGGGAATATCCCGGTTGAATTGCGTATGCAGGTGCAGCAGCGGTTTGTTCAGTTCGATCAGCCCCGAAATCCACATTTTTGCGGGCGAGAACGTATGCATCCAGGTAATCAGACCGGCACAGGTGCTGTCGGTATTTGCTTCCATGCACAGGCTGCGGATATCATCAGGGGTTGTCAGAACCGGTTTGAATAAGACCTTGCAATGGGAAAGTGAATTTTGATCCAGCCAGTCGGCGATGATCCTTGAGTGATCGTTCACTTGATCCAGGGTTTCGGGCCCATACAGGTGCTGGCTTCCGGTAACAAACCAAAAAACAGATGGTTTTGATTGCATAAGCTTACCTCCTTTTATAGAATTCCACTTAAGATGTATGCACAAGTTTATACATAATATTATAAACATTGAGTCAGGGAAATGCAAACTATTTTAGCAGAAGAAGCTCCAATGAATAATCTGTTCTGTGATGAATTATGATTAATAATCGTCCGAACTGTGGGGGTACAAGTGCTTACACGTAATATCACTCACAATGCAGCCGGTATCAAAGTGAATGGATTATCATAAAATCAGCCGGAAACAGTTTTGATGTTGTACGCACAAGTGTAGTGTGATATAATAGATTGTACGTTTTATCGGCAGCGAGTTCATCATGATTGTTTTAGTGCGGGAAGAATAGGTGGTGACATGCTTCATGGCTGAAAAACCAAAATATCGGATATTGCAGGAATACCTGACAGACCTGATCACCAGTGAAAAGCTGAACCACGGAAGCAAGATCCCTTCGGAAAATGAGCTGACCGAACAGTTTCAAATCAGCAGGCATACGGTCAGGAAAGCTATTGGAGAGTTGGTGGCAGAAGGGTGGCTGGTGTCCTCCCAGGGGAAGGGCACCTTTGTAAGGGATGCCCGCAGAAACCGGAAAAGCCGGATCATCGGCGTTGTTACAACCTACCTCAGCGATTATATCTTCCCTTCCATCATCCGGGGCATCGATGAAGTACTCAGCCGCAGCTGCTATAGTTTTGTTCTTGGGCATACCGATAATCAATTTGAAAGGGAAAAAACCTGTTTAACCAACCTGCTGCAGCAAAACATCGACGGGTTGATCGCTGAAACCACCAAAAGCGCATTACCAAACCCAAACCTGGAGCTTTACAGGGCTTTTGAAAAGAAGGGTGTTCCGATTCTGTTCATGCACGGCAGCTATAAGGGGTTTCATGCGTCCTCCATCTATGAGGACGACACCCTGGCGGGTTATCTTGCCACCAGGCATTTGATTGACCTGGGGCATGAAAAAATCGGCGGCGTTTTTAAAATGGACGATATCCAAGGGCATGCGCGGTATGAGGGTTTTTTGAAGGCATACAGGGAAGCCGGTCTTACCATTTCCGACCGGCGCATTATCTGGTTTGACACCCAGGATGTTCAGTTCAAGCTGGGAAAACCGCCCAATGCATACATCGAAAGCTTTCTTTCCGACTGCACCGGAATTGTTTGCTATAACGATCAGGTCAGTTTGGGCATCATCGATATTGCAAGGATGAAAGGGATTTCCATCCCGGGCCGGTTGTCCATGGTCAGCTTTGATGATTCCGATTTGGCTGTCGCTTCCGAGGTGAAGCTTACGACGGTGGCTCACCCGAAAGAAAAGCTGGGAATGGAAGCGGCAGAGCTGATGATTAAAATGATAAACCAACCGGGCAGGACCTTTGATGTGAAGATGAAGCCACAGCTTGTCATCCGCAGCAGCACCTGTTTACCAGGGGCGGGGCCCAGGATTTACCACGGGGACAGGTTCCCCGGTAAATTTTGACCAAGGATTTACCACGGGCAGGGCCCAGGTTCCCTGACCAATGGGCGGGGCCCAGGTACCTTGGCTTAATTTAGCCAGTGGGCGGGGCCCAGGTTCCTTGGCTAAATTAAACCAATGGGCGGGGCCTGGGTACCTCGACCTAATATGACATTCGGAACCAATACCATGGTTTCAGTTCTCTATTTGTGAGAGCCAGACACTTTTACGAATATCAGGTATTCCTGATCTGACCATAAATAATAAATTTAAAGTGGGTGATTCTATGTTGGAAAAATTGAAAGAACAAGTATTACAAGCGAACCTGATGCTTCCTAAATATGGTTTGATAACCTTTACGTGGGGGAACGTCAGCGGAATTGACCGGGAAAAGGGACTTGTGGTCATCAAGCCCAGCGGAGTGTCTTATGATGAAATGAGAGTTGAAGATCTGGTAGTGGTGGATCTGGACGGAAACAAGGTGGAGGGAAAACTGAAGCCCTCATCGGATACGCCGACGCACCTGGTTTTCTACAAGCACTTTAAGGACATCGGCGGCGTTGTCCACACCCATTCGCCATGGGCAACAAGCTTCGCCCAGGCTGGTAAGGGGATTCCGGCGTTGGGCACTACCCATGGGGATTATTTCTTTGGGCAGATTCCCTGCACCCGCAAGATGACACAGGAAGAAATCAGCAGTAAGTATGAGGAAGAAACCGGCAAGGTTGTATTGGAAGCCTTCGCGGGGATGAATCCCATGGATATCCCGGCGGTTCTTGTAAACATGCATGGGCCGTTCACCTGGGGAAAGGATCCGATGGATGCCGTGCACAATTCCGTTGTCCTCGAAGAGGTTGCTAAAATTGCTTACCATACAATGCAGCTAACCCCGGGAATTGGTCCGATGGATCAGGCTCTCCTGAACAAACATTTTCTGCGTAAACACGGCGCAAACGCTTATTACGGACAATAAGGCGACAGAGCAAAGGCGGGTTCAAGGTACCATGGTACTTTAAACACCGCCTTTTGTTTCAAATATCAGAAAAACTCATCTTTGTTATAGCCCCAGGCGTCTGGATATTTCTTCCTGGTCCATGATGGTGGACGAAATACCCATTTGACCCGCCACTGCCAGATCAAAAATACTGGTCAGGAATGTAGTTGCAATCACTTCTTCTGTCATATCGAAGATTCCGCTGATAAAATTTTGAATGCTGAACATCTGCTGCAGTACAAAATATCTTGCACCGCACATGGGCACGATGTCGCGGAAGGAATCCTTCCATACCTGGTTTGGGACATATGCGGCAACTTCAAGCAACTCAACCTTTTTCCGGATGTTTGACTGAAACCCGAAAAATGAAACCTTCTGTTCGACAGGTCTGTTTCTTTCAACAACGAATAACCCGAGTTGACGGACGTTTTCAATAAATTTGTGGATCGGAGTTTGATTGCTGTTTCCTGAGTTCTGAAAAAACTCGGTGCTCAGCATGATGATCACATCATCATTTCCAATCAGTGGTGACAGAATGGAATAACTGACATGCTTTGGGTTGTCGGACTTCACATTGTATTTCAATGTAAACTGCGGGCTTCCGTTTTCAGCTTTATCCCGGTTTTTCTGCAGCTTCAACCTGTATTTATCCAAAGACATGATGATTCCCCCCACACGAACTTTTTTTAATTATATACCAACTGGCTGGATAATACTACAGTAAGAGCATAAAACGAGGTGCGGAAACAAACTATAAAGATGAAAAAGGAGGGATGGTATGCATACGGTCTGGAAAGGAGCTATCAGCTTTGGACTGGTGAACATTCCGATTAAAATGTTTACCGCCACTGAAAACAAGGACATTAAGTTCAGATTTCTCCATAAAGCCTGCAACACACCCCTGAACTATAAAAAGGTATGCCCCAATTGCAATGTTGAAGTGAAAGAAGAGGACATTGTCCGCGGATACGAATATGAACCGGATCATTTTGTGGTGCTGAATGAAGCCGATTTGGAAGCCATTCAGAAGCAGCCGGGTGTCCGGAACATTGAAATTCTGGATTTCGTGAATCTTGCCGAAATCGACCCGGTATACTTCGATAAAACCTATTATCTTTCACCCCAGGATACCGGAGGCAAAGCATATAACCTGCTGCGGCAGGCGATGAATGACACCGGCAGGATCGCAATAGCCCGGGTGACCATCCGCTCGAAGCAAACCCTGGCGGCCCTGCGGGTTTACAAAAACGCTCTTGTGATGGAAACCCTGTTCTATGCTTCCGAGGTGAGGCCAACGGCGCAAATTCCCGGCTTGCCGGAGAAAACCGAAACCGATGCAAAAGAGCTGAATATCGCAGTAAAGCTGATTGACAACCTGACTGCAGCGTTTGAACCCGAAAAATACACCGATGAATACAATACGGCTTTAACCGAATTGATTCAGAAGAAGATTGAGGGTAAAGAGGTCCAGGTTGCACCGCAGGCCCCGAAGCAGAATGTCATTGATCTGATGGAAGCCTTGAAGGCCAGTCTGCAGGAAACTAAAAAGAAAGCACCGGCAGCAAAATCCGGAACCCGGAAAAAGACCACCGGAAAAGCGGTGTAGGCAATGGATTGGATGGATCCGATGGAGCCGGTTTTAGTGGATACCGTGACGAAGGGCGACGATTGGGTGCACCAGGTTAAGTGGGATGGTATAAGGGGATTGTGTTATGTTGAACAGAATCGAACCCGTTTGTATACGCGCAGTGGAAGGGAACGTATTGACTGGTACCCCGAAGTTGCCCAAATTAAAAGTATGCTGGACTGCCGGGAAGCCGTTCTCGACGGCGAACTGATTGTATTGGATAATGCAGGGAAGCCTTCCTTTTATCATGTCATGTCCCGGGAAAGGGTGAAACGGCTGGAACGGCTGGCCCAATACAAGGAAAAGTACCCGGTACAATACATGGTTTTTGATATTCTTTACAGGGATGGTCATGATTTGCGCGGAACATCTCTTTCAGACAGAAAGGAAATCCTTGAAAAAACCCTCCACGGCAACGGCATGATACAGGTCGTTGCCGACTACAATGACGGGGAAGCTTTGTTTTCTGCCATGAAGGAAAAGCGAATGGAAGGGATTGTTTCAAAGCGGTTGTCAAGCCTCTATATCGGAGGAAAGAAACATCGGGAATGGTTGAAAACGAAGATAAAAAAGAGGCTGTTATGCGTCGTTTGCGGGGTGAAACTGAGGGATGGGGAAGTTAAATCCCTGATATTAGGCGTTCACCAAAATGAACACCTGGTTCATGTGGGAAATGTATCCTCCGGGTTATCATATAAGGATAAAACCCTGCTAACACAGGCTTTTTCCCGGTTGGAGCAAAAGGAATCACCCTTTGGCTCAGAAATCAGAGAAAAAGATGTAATCTGGCTTCATCCTGTTTTAACCGTGTTGGTGATGTATATGGAAAAAGAACCCCAGGGCGGGCTGCGTCATCCCGTGTTGGAGGGTTTCAGCGCAAAAAAGCCTGAAGAGGCTGTCGGAGAAGAGGAGATTGTTTCATCGTGATGAAAAACACAAAAGTCCCCATCCAGCTGTCAAACCCGGATAAATTGCTATTTCCTGAAGCAGGCGTCACCAAGCTGGATTATGTGAAAAGCCTTCATGAGCTATCACCCTATCTGCTGTATTATACAAAAAACCGAAACCTTACCACCATTCATTTTCCCGATGGGGTTGGTGAGAAATCCTACTACCAGAAAAACATCCCGTCCCATGCTCCGGATTTTGTTGATAGGCGCGAGATGGATGGTATTGAGCATGTTGTGCTGGATTCATTGGAGTCGCTGCTGTGGATGGGAAACATGGCTGCGCTGGAGTTCCACATTCCCTTCAATGCGATGGATTCTCCGGATTATCCCGATGCTTTGATTTTTGATTTGGACCCTTCCGAAGGGCAAACCTTTCCGCAGGTTGCCGATGCGGCTTTAATCGTTCATGAAACCCTGGAAGCGCTGGGCATTCACAGCTTCTGTAAAACCTCCGGGGCTACGGGAATACAGGTTGCCATCCCGACGGGTCGGAAGCTGCATTATGATACCGCAAGGGAAATCAACGCGTTTTTCGGTCAATATTTTGCAGAAAAATATCCTGAAATATTCACCATCGAGCGAAAGGTGAATGCCCGGGGGAAAAAGCTGTACTTTGATTATTTGCAGATGTGGAGAGGGAAGACAATCATTTCTCCTTATTCCCCGCGTGCAACCAGGACTGCCAATGTGTCCACTCCGCTTTTGTGGAAAGAGCTTGAGAAAGGTGCCGTACCGGAAGACTTTACACTGAAAACCATCGGGAAAAGACTAAAGAAAATGGGTGATATTTATCAACCGGTATTCACCTCGGACATGGCGCCAGGCTTGCAAGCCATTGTCAGCCGGTTGGAAAAGGTTTAAGCAGAAATGAAGCAAAACCTGATCTTTTCCAGGTAAAATTCTTCACCACGTTCAGATTTCCCATGCACGTTGTGCATCACGATAAAAGAAAGCGAAGCGGTCATTGTTATAAAAGGGCAACCATGAGCGAAGCGAATGTCATCCTGAGTGAAACGAAGGATCTATAGAATGCAAGACTATTTCAGAGATCCTTCGCTGCCCTCAGGATGACAGCTGCGCTGAGGATGACAGGTAAAGTGTCATGGCAGCACTTACATACCAATGACAGTTTCGCTTTCAATTCATCGAGGCTTCGCATAAAAAAACAGCTCTCAGCATTTCTGCGAGAGCTGTTTTCCTGCACGCTCAGAATGACATTTCAGAACAAAGATATTGATGCTCCTAATACTTTTCTAATACCTGGTATAATTTCATTTTCAGCCTTCATCCTCTATAATTTTATTAAATACCGGAATAATCCTGTTAAATCGACAAGATCCACCTAGGACAGGATCAGGGGAGAACCTTTGATGAAGCACAGCTTTCCCGGAATACCTCCGGTTTTAATCATTTTCATAAAGGAGTTATCGGATTATGAAATGTGAAAGAGTCTATTCGCGTTTTTTCAGGTTGATTTCCGTTTTACTGGCGGCTTTTGTGATTTTCAACGCATTCCCTCTCATTATGGCACGAGCCGAGGAAGATACGGAGGGTGACCTGATACTGGACGAGGAGCAGGCGAAGCCGGTTGAAGCCCTGGGCTTTTCCACCGAACAGCCCGAGCGTTATTCACCCAGCGGGCAACTGGTGGATCGCGCAAAAAGCCCCTTCGGTGTTAACAAGGTCACTAAATTTGGCGTGAACCAGCTTTTTATGGCCGGGGGCGCTCAGAGCCTTCTCTACCAAGCTTCCTTTCCGCAGGGTGCAACCTTTCGGTACGTCGATCAGACAGCAGTTTCAACGATATTCGATAACGGAACTCCCAATGTGAACCTTATCACAGCCGGTGAGCGCGTCAGCGTAGCAGCGGACACCGATGGCGACGGCAAGGACGAGGTTATCAATGTCTTCTATAATATGTCAACCGGCAAGGTAGGCGCCACCATTACACAATATGTCAACGAAACAACGACTGAAGGCCATACCCACAAGGCGGTGACGAAAACATATAATCAGGTGGGAAGCGATGCGTCAATGTTTCAGGGAATGCCCGGAGTACTTGACAAGTACAGGTTCATCTTCGCCGTTTCAGGTGACTTCGACCACGACGGAATGGACGAGGTGGCAATCGGGCGGGGTGACACCATCGCGATGTGCCGCATCAGCACAGAAAGCCTTACCGTACTGAGCACCCTGAGGCTGAACGTTCAGAACACAACACATTTTCGCACCATGGCGGAAAACGGGAATTTCGGCGGAAGCGCCAAAACGCTTATGGTCAATGGCATGCTGGCGGCCGATTTGGATGACGATGGCTTTAAGGAGCTTTTTATCACCGCCGGGCGCGATTATGTCTCAAAG
>JAEZBW010000107.1 GCA_023426765.1 Bacillota bacterium | reverse complement strand
GCGATTACCACCGCGGATTACGAGCGGCTGGTGAAGTTCTACTGCCAGGGGCTTGGGATCGAGCCGGCGGCGGTATGGAACAACGACGGTGGCAGGGCGCTGATGCTGGAACTGGGCCGGGCGACGCTGGAAATTTTCGATGAGCGGCAGGCCGAAGTTGTCGACCAGCTCGAAGTGGGGCAGAGAGTCAGCGGCCCGATTCGCTTTGCGCTGCAGGTGCCTGACCTCGATGCGGCGGTGGAGCGGCTGCTGGCGCATGGGGCTTTGCTCGTTCACCCGCCGGTTGTCACGCCGTGGGGTGACCGCAACGCCCGGCTGCTCGACCCGGATGGTATGCAGATCACCCTGTTCCAGCCGGGTGGAATGGAGGATGCAAATGAATAATAAGGAAACGCTTGGCAAGCCAACCATGCGCCAGTCGTGGGGCGTTCTGATCGCCCTGGCCCTGGTGTTGATTGGCATCATATCGAACATGGTGGTCCGGCAGACAGGCGGCGCGGCGCTGGTGGCTTTTTTGCTGGTGGTGTTTTTCAACCTTGCCGGGGCGGTGGTGTTGGATCTATCCAGGCGCAGTTTGGGTAGGATAACAGGTGCAATGGCCCTACTGGTAGGACTGATGGCCCTTCCGCTGCTGTGGGTGCCCGATGGCGAGGCGTATCTGCGCCAGAACCCGCTGACCTTTGGAGCGATGCTGCTGATCGCGGGGTATCTGCCAAACTTCAGCAGGCGCATTTGGGTGCTGTACCTGCTGGCCTTTGTGCTGGGCCTGATGCATATTGTGATATCACGGAACTAGCCGCGTACAGTTGGATAACGGGTGACACCGTCACCCGTTATCCAACTGTACGCCGCTGTTACTCTCCGTCTGCAAGATACGCGGTGACGACAATGCGCTGGTTATCGACCAGGTACGGGTAGCAGGATATCAGCGTAACGACCGGCTCGCGGGTGGGGGCAAGCACTTCAATGGCGGTTGGCTCCACCACCTGCGTCTGGCGGACGATGTAGGTAAAGGCCCGCTGCTGGGTGTAGAGAATCACTTCATCGCCGGGCTCGAGCTGGTCGAGATCGCGGAATAACATTCCGTACACATCGTTATGTGCCGAGAGGACCACATTGCCCGTCTCGCCGGGGTTGGGCGTGCCCAAATGCTGCCCGACACCTTTCTTCAACTGTTCCCAATTATCCCCCTGAACAATAGGCGAGCTGATGTTGATGGCTGGGATTTTAATGTTCACCGCGTGCCGCGGGCCGGGTGTGGGCAGCGGAATCTGCGCCTGAGATTGGACCAGGGGCCTCAGGTGTTCGGGAATTTCGTCCTCGTTGAAGCGTGTCACACCGTCACGCGGCGGGGTGTGGCCGGAAGGCAGCACCACCACCTGGAACAGCGGCGTGGGGGATGGCGTGGGCTGCTCCAGCGCGGCGACCACCTCCTGGTTCAGGCTGCGCACCACGTTCACGCCGTTAAACAGCACGTAGGCCAGCCCCAGCACTGCCGCCACTTCGATCAGGAACAGCAGCCGGTCAAAGAAGGTGCGCGCCTTGCTGGGGGGCTTTGGCGCGGGGCCATCCGACAGCAGCGAATCGCCGTCCATCGGGTAGGCAGTCAGCGTGTCGAGCGAAGCACGGGCGGGCGCAGATTCAATCTGGATCACGCGCCCGGTGCGGCGGTAGTGATCCAGGCGTTTATTGCGCTCGCTGCGGCGCTTCTCCATCAAAATCTGGCGCAGCTCGTCGACGGATAAATCTTCTGCGGCTCGTTTTCTGCGGCTCACCGGTGGGAGTTCCTTTCCATGTCGCTATTATACATGGAGCCAGAAAAACGCAAGCTTCCAAACGGCAAACAAGTTATTTGGGACAGGATTGGTGCGAAAAGGATATTGACTCTCATGTGGCTTTAGGGTTTATTCTATCTATAAGGGTCTGAACCCGGCTGCATCAAAACCCGTCCACAAGGAGCAGTATGTTACGGATCGGCGAATTTTCCAAACTGGCCCAGGTTACCATTGCCACGCTGCGGTTTTACGACCAGCAAGGGCTGCTGAAACCGGCGGAAGTGGAACCCTTCACGGGCTATCGCTACTACACGGTCAGCCAGCTTCCGCGGCTCAACCGCATCCTGGCGCTCAAGGGGCTGGGTTTTTCGCTTGAGCAGATCGCGCAGGCGGTGGAGGAGAATGTGACCCCCGAGCAGATGCGCGGCATGCTGCGCCTGCGCCACGCGCATATCACCCAGCAGATCGAAGAGATGCAGGACCGCCTGCTGGAAGTGGAGGCGCGCCTGGGGCAGATCGAGCGAGAAGACCAGCTGGCATCCTATGACGTAGTGATCAAGCAGACCGAGCCGCGTCTGATCGCCACGGTGCGCGCGCTGCTGCCCGAACAGGCACTTGTTGGTACATTGTTTGGCGAGGTGTACGAAGCGCTCGGCGAGCACGTGCCCGCTGCGTTGGGGCCAAACCCCGGGCAGGGCGGGCAGACTCTGGTGTTATGGTACGACACGGAGTACAAAGAGACGGATTTCGACGGGGCGGCGGCGTTTTTTGTCAACTGCCGCGTGCCAAACCGGGGCAGAATGCGCGTAGAAGAGCTGCCCGCGGTACAGGTTGCTTCCACGGTCCATCATGGATCATATGAAACGATTGGGGATGCGCACAACGCGGTGTTTGCCTGGATCGAAGCAAATAACTATCATATAGCCGGACCAGACCGCGAGATTTACCTGTACAACCGCATGCCCATCCGCCGCGACGACCCCACCTATGTGACCGAAATTCAATACCCTGTAGTGAAGATTGGATGAGGTGAAATCATGCCAACAACCACCAGTGAACCGAAAATTGACGAGCGTCCCGCGCAGCCTTATATGGGCATCCGCAAGCGCGTGCCGATGAGCAAGCTGACACCCGAGGCGGATAAGCTGTTCAAAGCCCTAAATGACTGGGTAGAAGAAAATCACCTGGCTGTCACTGGCCCGCGATTCCGCCGTTTTCACGTGATCGATATGGAAGGGTTGATGGATGTTGAAGTGGGCGTGCCGGTTGCTGC
>JAEZBW010000095.1 GCA_023426765.1 Bacillota bacterium | reverse complement strand
GTATTGGGTCAGGTTGTATATCCCCGGCGCAGTGGAGAGTCCGCAGCAGGTGAAGTTCATTAAGCGGAAATGAAAACCGTTTCCACCAAAGACTGCCAGAATCGTTTCATCACACAAGAGGGAAAATGGGAAAAGCCAAAATTCTTATGGGTTTCGCCGCCTGGTTTGTAAAGTTTATCTGGCCGTGGATCGTGAAAAATGTATGGCCCGCCATCGAAAGGATGGTGATCGAATTTATCAGTGAGGAAATGGGCCATCTCTTCCAGCAGATCAAGCAGTCGTTTGATCAGCGCAGAAAGACCCAGGAAGATGCCCTTAAGAGGGCCGCCCAGGCAGAAGAACAGGCATCGAAAACCGACGATCCGGTAGAAGCAGCGCGCCTGCAAGCCGTTGCCGAGGTTTGGCGGGAAGTGGCAGAACAATTCCGCAAAGAAAACGAAGCGCTGCGCGAAGAGCTGGAGAAACATGTCGAGAACACCAAACAAAGCTTATCAACACGCGTTTCCCGAATCCCTGTTGGTGATCTGCTCCAGTCCGATAAACAGGGGAGGCTGCGCATCAAAGGCGCATCCGCACCCCTTGCCGCATTGCCAGCACTCACCCGTCCGGAGAAGTCCGAATAAAGACTCACATGCAACCTGAAAAGCTGAGAGCATTATTACAACAAGAAGAAAGCAGCTTCCTCGAATTTAAAGAAAGCATTGACCTGGATTCGAAGGAAGGGAAAGGGAAATTCCTCAAAAGGATTCTGGCGTTGGCGAATAGCTGTATTTCGCAATCCTTTATGATCGTAGGTATTGAGGACAAAACCAAACGCGTTGTAGGATGCCAGGGAATTACAGAGGAAAAGATCCAGCAGATCGTCAATCGCTACTGCCGGCCGCCTATCGACTTTGAGTTCAAGTTGATTCCGTATGAAGGTTTGCAGATTGGCGTAATCCAGATCTATCACCGCTATCACTTTCATACTCTTAAAGAGTCCTTCCATTACCAAGTTAACGGAAAAGAGATCAAGTTAGAGGACAAGCAAGTATTTGTCCGGCGAGGATCAACCGTAAGTGAGGCAACCCCAGAGGAAATCATTGAGCTGTCACGGGATGAAGAGCCAGATTTTACAGCAATCGTATCCGGATTGGACAAAATCAATAACGGCCTGGAAGAAATCGCCTATAATCAAAGTCAGCTTCCAGATCACCTTGAGCAAGCCGAGTACAGCCGGACGTTAGAGACGATTGTCTGCGCCACGCTCACGGCGTTATTTCTGATCTGGGCGAATGATTTTTCATCCGCGCTGCTCACTGCGCCAATTGTCTGTTTTTCCCTGATTGCCCTCACTTCTGTTGCGCGCCTCACCCATTTTGGCTTGTTCCGTGCCATTGTGACAGGAGCAGCAGCAGGGATGATTCTAGGCTTGATCTTCCATTATGGGCCAGGTAGCCAATTGGCAGGGAATTGGGAAATGCTTACGCTCCCATCACGGATCACCTTTGGCCTCTTTACCGCAATCATTTCCGGAGCCCTGAGCACCTGGTTTATAGAGTCCATAAGACCGAAATTTGTTGGATAAAGATGAAATCGTTCATCAATGAAACCTTTACAGGATGAAGTACCGGTGAACTCAGAAACATTTCTTGCCTTTAAAGAAAAATATGATGCTCTAAACAAGACTTTCATTGACAACTTCAAAACCGAGTTCGCCAATTTTCGAACGCGGCTGGAGTCGCAGATCGGATCGCTGGATCAGCTAAATATCACGCAAGCACTCGATTTCAATATCTTTTCCATACTGCCCATTGCAAGACTGGAAGTTCTCACCCATTCGCCATTCCTTGCAGAGCTTTTGAATCCAAAAGGTGTTCATGGACAGGGAAATTTGTTTTTATCTTGCTTTCTGAGCCTGCTGTTAGGGTTTCCAGAAGACGAGTGCCAGGATTCAAACTGGCGAGTGTTTACTGAGGTAAACCACATCGATATTAAGCTATGGAATGGGGTGCTTAAAAAAGCTGTGTACATCGAGAATAAAGTGGATACTGATGCCCACTCTGGGCAGCTTACTCGTTATTATAAAGATTGGGTTGATGGACAGGCAAAAGGAAAAGGTGCATTTGTTTTTTTGACAGCTAGTGAGTTTCCGCCTTCAGATTTTGGTTTTGATCACAATGCCAGCCCTCGGTATGCGAAAACGCAAATTCTAAAAGACCTGACACTTCTGTCATATCAATCGGATATCGCCGGGTGGTTAGAAGCGTGCTTGCCACAAGTTCAAGCACCTCGCGTTCAATACACGGTTGAACAGTACTTGGACTTAATCAAATCACTCTAAAGAGGCAAAATGACTTACCAGGATGAACTGCTACGCTTTCTAGAACAGCCCGAGAATTTTCACTTCTTGATGGAAATTGAGCCGATGATTGGCGAGGTAAAAAGGCGTGTTTATCAAAACTACTTGAACCAGTTGTTAGAAAAGCACATCCAGCCTCGCTTATGGCCCGGGTACAAAATTAACTTTTCTAACTCCTTTCTCGTTTTAGATAACACAGATTCTCAAGCGCGCAACCGTTTGCACATTGGTATGTATTGGCGGTACCGTGCGG
>JAEZBW010000622.1 GCA_023426765.1 Bacillota bacterium | reverse complement strand
GCCCATGATGGATGCCCAAACCTATGATTGGCAGATAGATGATGAGATGGATTCTGTGGAGGACGAGAGTGTCGGAAGTCCTTCATTGGAACCGATTCCGATTGTTTCTGTTGAGCTTGAGGACGGTGTGGAAATACAGGTGGGTTCGTCAAGTCGGTTGAACGCATCCCTGCCATGGGAGTTTCCTTATTTTATAACGGCCCAGTCAAGCGATAAAGCGGTGGCCACTGTGGATACAAATGGCACTGTAACGGCAATTTCGCCGGGGGAAGCGACAATTTCGGGAACAATCACTGTAGAGGATGGCGTAAAAGAGTTCTCAATAAATATTTCAGTCGTCAACGAGGTGTTAGAGGAGGAAGTAATGGGGTCGCAAAGCTAATCACAAATTCCTGAATAGTTGGAAAATTCGGTGCTTGTGTGGCTTATACATTGAAAGGTGAACTTATTTGTTCACCTTTTTTGTTTTCGGAGTAGAACAGATTACATTCCGGAATTATGCTGAGATAACATTTGCCTCAAACCGCGCAAATGAAAATCATATCAGGTTAAGGTTTTCGCAAAGCAAGCGGATATACATCACAAAAATTGACAAGTTTCTGCTGAATCTAAACATTATTTTTGTTAATTATTTCACAAAATTTTCATTGAACTGAATATTGCGATATGTTATGATTTTTAAGGTTACTTAAAAATGGCATTTCAAACAACAGATTTACCGGCTTAAAAGAAGGGGAGCATATGGAGAACAACAGATCGAAGATTGCAATTATTGGTTCGGGTTTTGTCGGTGCATCGACAGCTTTTGCGATGTCCCTGAACCAAATGGTCAATGAAATGGTACTAGTTGATGTGAACAAGGAAAAGTCCATCGGTGAAGCCATGGACATCAGTCATGGGCTGTCATTTCTGGGGCAGATGTCGGTTTACGGCGGAGATTATTCTGACTGCAGCAATTGTGACGCCATCATCATCACAGCAGGCTGTAACCGGAAACCGGGCGAATCGCGGATTGACCTTGCCAGGAAAAACCTGACCATTTCGAAAGAAATCATCGGCAATATCATGAAATACTATACCCGGGGTGTTATCCTTGTTGTTTCCAATCCAGTGGACGTTCTGACCTACAAGATTCAGCAGTGGTCCGGGCTTCCCGCCGGGAAGGTCTTTGGCACGGGTACGGTGCTGGACAGCTCGAGGTTCAGGTTCCTGCTCAGCAGAAAATTCAATGTGGACGTCAGAAATGTGCATGGATACATCATCGGCGAGCATGGTGATACCCAATTGCCGCTTTGGAGCGCAACGCACATTGCCGGAAAGAATATCATGGAATTCTTCGATGACCCGGTGTATGATATAACCAATGAGATTAAAAACGCCATCATTGAAGATGTAAAGACCTGCGGCTCTGAAATTATCAAGAAAAAAGGCGCTACATATTATGCGATTGCAGTTGCTGTCAACACAATCCTGGAATCGCTTTTGAAGAATCAGAACACAATAAGGACGGTATCATCCGTCATTCACAATATGTATGGCATAGATGATGTGGCACTAAGCCTGCCATCCATCGTAAACGCCAATGGCGTTAAGGCCATCTTCGATCTGAAGCTGACGGCAGAGGAACAGAGACTGCTTGCAAATTCCGCAAATCAATTAAAACTCGTTTTAGAGCAGGTTCAGGATATTTGATTATAATAAAGGAGTGAAAACATCATGGATTACAGAAAAGAATCATTAAGACTGCATGGGGAATGGAAGGGAAAGATCGAAGTGATCAGCACTGTTCCCGTTAAAAACAGGGAAGACCTTTCTCTGGCATACACCCCGGGTGTTGCCGAGCCCTGCCTTGCAATACAAAAGGACGTAGACTTATCGTATCAGCTGACAAGAAGATGGAACCTTGTCGCTGTTGTTACTGATGGAACCGCCGTGCTGGGCCTGGGAGATATCGGCCCTGAAGCCGGCATGCCTGTAATGGAAGGAAAATGCGTCCTGTTTAAAAGCTTTGGAAACGTTGATGCATTTCCGCTTTGCATCCGTTCCAAGAACACCGATGAAATTGTGCAGACAGTAAAGCTGCTGGCAGGAAGCTTTGGCGGGATCAACCTGGAAGACATCTCAGCCCCCCGGTGCTTTGAAATTGAACGCCGTCTGAAACAGGAATGCGATATTCCCATTTTCCATGACGACCAGCATGGAACGGCGATTGTAACCCTTGCGGCAATGCTGAATGCATTAAAGCTGACAAAGAAGAACATTCAGGATATTGAAGTGGTTGTGAATGGTTCCGGAGCAGCCGGTATCGCCATTACAAGGCTTTTGATGGCGATGGGACTGAAGAAGGTTATTCTTTGCGACACAAAGGGTGCTATTTATGAAGGAAGAGACAACCTGAACGCAGAAAAAGCCGAGATGGCGAAGATCTCCAATCTGGAAAAGAAAAAAGGCCTCTTGAAGGATGTCATCGTTGGAGCAGATGTGTTTATCGGAGTTTCTGCAGCAGGAATGCTGACAAAAGAAATGGTAAAAACCATGGGCAGGGATCCGATCATCTTTGCCATGGCGAACCCAACGCCCGAGATCATGCCCGATGAAGCAAAGGAAGCCGGAGTAAAGGTTATGGGCACGGGACGTTCAGACTTCCCGAACCAAATCAACAACGTTCTTGCATTCCCCGGCCTGTTCAGAGGCGCTTTGGATGTCAGGGCCAGCGATATCAATGATGAAATGAAGATTGCAGCAGCAAAAGCCATTGCAGAAATCGTTTCTGATGATGAGCTGAATGCCGAATATGTTATTCCGGCGCCATTTGATACAAGGGTTGCCGCCAGTGTTGCTGCTGCAGTAGCAGAAGCCGCCCGTAAAACCGGCGTAAACAGAATTTAGCCACGGGGGACAGGTACCTTGGTAAAATTTGACCAGCGGGGACAGGTACCATGGTAAAATTTAACCAGTGGGGACTGGTTCACTGGCTTAATCCGAAGAGGAGCGAAAGCCAGGTTCCTTGACTAAAGTTTTATTCATAATCTGCAGCAAGGTTTTATTTCCATCGTCAGGTGATTGGACATACCCCAATGAACGAATAGCGATGGAGTGCTTAATAATAAAAAATTAAGTGAAAAACAGTTCTTTACACCAATCGTAATCTTAAATAATGCCGAAACATCTCAGAAGGAAGCAGATACCCACTGCTTCCTTTTGTGATCTTCTCCTGACCATTCGAAAAAAATATCACTTTTTGCATATTTTTGCGTTTAAACAACTTTTTAATCATGAAAAAGTATGTTTTATACATAATGGGATACCGTTTCGTGTATTCATACAAAAAAACAGGCTGTTTATGCAAAAAAGCAATGTAGGCAACCAGAATATAACATTATTATACATTGATATCCAGCTATAACTGTATTAAAATGGTTAAGACTCGCATTTCGACTTTTATCAGCTGCATATTCAAATCAATGCTAAAAATCACAAAAGCAAAATCGATCGAAGCACGATGAAGGGGCTTTCGCCAGAGAAAACAGGAAATTCCGGCCCTTTTTTGCTGTACCAAAAAAACAACACTTATTTGACTGAATAATTTCAATACGAGGAAGCAGTATGATCGGAAAGATAATCAACGGCAAGTACAAGGTTGTCGAAAAGCTGGGAACCGGCGGATCGGGAGAAGTATACAAGGCATACCATCTGCATCTGCAAACACCATGGGCGCTGAAAATCATTTCATCCATGGAGGACTGTGCACAGAACGAGCTTGAAATCCTCAGAAACCTGAATCATCCGGCATTCCCCAGGTTGGTGGATGTGCTGTCCGAAGACGGCCGAACCATCCTCGTTTTTGATTATTACGAAGGGCTGACGCTGCAGCGGGTTCTTGAGCAATATGGTCCCATTGACGAGCAGCGTGCCCGTAATATGGCCGAACAGATTTTAGATGCCTTAAGCTATTTGCACGGTTGTTCACCAGAACCCATCATTTACAGGGATCTGAAGCCATCCAACCTGATGCTCCTGCCGGACGACAGCATCCGACTGATCGATTTCGGCACGGCAAGGCTGTTTAAGCAGCAGAGTGCCGACGATACGATATATCTGGGAACACCCGGGTATGCAGCGCCGGAACAATACGGGGCAGCGCAAACCGACATCCGTACCGACATCTATAATTTTGGGATGACCCTTTTCCATCTGGTCACCGGAAAGCATCCGCTGCAATGCAGTGAGTCACAGCGGGAGCAAATCCTTGGTATGTCAGGTGTCTCACAGCAGCTTGCAGCGGTTCTGCTGCGATGTGTCTCGGCCAATCCGCAGGAACGATATGGTGATATCTCCGAAATCAGAAATGCGTTAAAAGCAGAGCCGTCAAAACTGGAGTCTGCCCCCGTCGCCATAGGGAAAAATGCCGTTGAAATCAGTGTTTCAGGGATACAAAGCGGTGTTGGCGTAACTCATTTCTGCCTGTTGTTCGGCATGTGGCTGAAAAATCAGGGCTATCGTACGGCCGTGCTTGAATACGGTCATAATCGGGATGCCATGGCATTGTGTAAACTGGTTGAAAAAGAATCCCATGTGGACAGACACGGTTATTTTCAGATTCATGGCCTCTCCATATACCCCTCCATGGAAAGAGAAAAAATTGAATGCTTTAAACGATCTGACTATGATTATATTCTGATCGATTATGGCATTTATGACGAATATGTTTCGCTGATGGTGCGACGCAGTGATGTCAGGCTGATCATTGCCCCCGGTGCGGATTGGAAACTGGGCCTTCTGGGGGATTTTCTGCGCACCCGCGCAGAGATTGCCGACAGCCTGAATACATTTTTGTGTTTCCCGTTCCAGAATCAAAAATCCATCCGCATCATTCAAACTTATTTCCACCTGCCCAACATGATCACAATTCCATATGCAATTAACCCCTGGAAGTTGGAGCAGGAGGAAACGAAGGCGTTGGGATTGATTTTTGAAAGACTGTTCCAGGCAGATTCCAGGATGAACCATACCGGAAAGAGGAGGATAAATGAATGGCATTTCTAAAGAAAAAAAGTAAACTACCTGCTGCCTTTCTGAAGGGGGTTGTCATTTTTACCCTCATTGCAGCCCTTTCAGCCTGTCTGTATTACCTGTATCAAGTGAAGATAAAAGAATTGAACGAACACCATGAAGAGGAAATAGGACAATATGTGTTTAAGCTGTATCAACTGGACCGGCAGGCGTTTGTGCCAAAGCAGGATATTGAATTTGGTACCATGCTGTCAAAAGAACTATTCGAGCAGGTCAGCATGAAAATGGAGATCAGCCAGGACTTGCTGATCGACGAGTCTGATATGGGTAAAACCAGTTTGGTAAAGCTGCCAAAGGGTATTCCGGTGACAAAATCCGCTGTTGTCAGCGAACATCCGGTGAACGACCTGCGAAAGGTTGAATTCAATATGTTTCTGCTTCAGACTGACCAGCGCATGGGTGATTTTATCGACATCCGCATTGTGTTTCCCAATGCCGAGAACTACATCATTCTTGCGAAAAAGCAAATCAAGGCCATGGAAGCTGCCGACAATCTATTGTGGCTTTGGCTGGATGAAACCGAAATTCATCTGATTTCCAGTGCGATCATCGATGCATACCTGCATCCGGGTACGAAGCTCTATGCAGCAACCTATATCCAGCCCGAAATGCAGACAGCGGCCATCCCCTTTTATCCGGCCAATGCCGATGTACTGGATTTAATGCGAACAGACCCGAATATCCTGAAAAAGGCTTCCGATGCGCTGGCCAGGGAGGCAAGGGCGCTATTGGAAGGTCATCTGCAGTCCATGACCCTCGATGAGGTTACGAAGGTTTCTTCCGGCGTGGGTGAAGAAATTACCAATGCCAATGAAGCTTTGAAAAATGCGGAACTGAATAAGACCTCACAGGAAAAAAGACAGCAGGAAGGCTTAAATCCAGAACCTGATAACGAACAAAATGATTCGGGTGATACATACAATTAAGCAGCGCGGAGGATTATCTATGCCGGATAAATGCACACGGCTTGGTTTTGCCGGTTTCTGTAAAACTGATATCATGCTGTACATCGCCAGAATACTTACCTGCATGGGGGAGAGTGCAGCCATCGTCGACCAATCGGGTGGTCAGGAACTTCGCCTGTCGGTGCCGGCTGGGATTTACTCGGCAGACAGGCTGGATTACAGAGGTGTCGATGTTTTTTTGAACTGTGAAGAAAGTAATGTTAATGAACTGACGGGAAAAGGGTACTCGGTGGTCTTACTGGATTATGGTGTAAACAACAAGGCTTTTGAAATGTCCGGGGAAGTGCGTACACTGTTTATCGTAACCGATCTGCAGCGTCATCATGCCGTACCGCTGGCGTCATTTTTAAGCCGGTTGCCTTCGTCTTTAGACAGCGTGCGCATCATCCGGGATATCGTTCCCGGCAAAATCCGTCCCAGATATATTGATTCACTGCTGCAGGCAGCACAATATACAAACCTGCTGGCAAAATATGATTTCCCTTATGACGAGACCGAATACGGTCAGAGGCTTCAAAGCCAGTATGATGATATTTTCCGCTTTACAAAAATTTCTGAAAGCTTCAAAAGCATGCTGCTGGAAGTGATGACAGAGCTTTTGGGGTATGACAAAAAGGCTGCTGTGAAAGCGTACAAAAAAGCGCAGCATGGAGGTTGATGAAGTGCAGGTATCGTTCTGGAGTAATTCCCATCAGCTGGGAACCACACAAAACATGGCGGCGGTAGCTGTTTTAGCGGCTCTGGAGTATCGTCTGCGCACCTTAATGGCTCAGACCCATTTTGACAGAAGCTCGCTGGAATCGGCCTTTATAGAAAAGCGATATCTGCACAATGAGCTGACTGATTTGTCGGATACGGGCCTGGACGCCCTCAGCCGCTTCATCCGGTTTAACCGGGTGGACAAGGATGTGATCGCCGGCTTTTCCACAACCATTCTGAAGAACAAGCTGGACCTTCTGTTCGGTACCCGTAATACAAACCGTGAGATTTATATCAGCAACCTGAAGAATGTGATTGGTACTATCCTGCAGTCGGCATCGGATTATTATGATCTGGTTTTGATTGATACGGCCCCGGGAAACAATGAGATTTCCGCAAAGATATTGGAGCAATCCGACCTGATCGTCGTGAATCTCAGCCAGAATATTCACATTCTGGACGATTTTCTGGAAGGATCACAATACCGGGACAAGCTGATGATAGTGCTGGGGAAATATGATGCCAATTCACGCTTCAACCTGAAGGCTATCCGGAAAAAGGCCGGAGGGATTCAGGTTCTGGCGATTCCTTATGACATAGGCTTTGCAGATGCCTGTGCTGAAAGCCGCGTGGTTGATTTCTTTTTGAAAAACCTGGCTGCCGAACGGGACGATCCGCATTATCCTTTTATCCAGGGGGTCAGGGAGACTTCTGAAGCCATTCTTTCAAGGCTTGGCATGGAAACAGCATTAAAAAACGTACAGGCAGGTAACGGTCATGAATGAATTGATCATTGTTCTGATTTTGACAAGCCTAATTGCTTTTTGTGTACTGTATTACAAGAAAAACCGGACTCAACCGGAACGGCCTGCTGCCGACGATGAGCGGTACACAATAGCAGCCATCCTTCTTTTTGTCCGCGAAGCCTTTAATGATATTCTGAAAACAAACCTGATTGAGATGAATATCACCCGGGAGGAATTCGACAAGCGCGTCCATCACAGGAATCAGCTGCGAAAAGCGCTAAAAACCTGTACATACGGAGATATGAATTCCAAAAACTATATCCGGGACTTTATCCGCGACATTCTGGTGAAGTCTTATCATATCGATGAAAGTAACGTTAATCAGATCATCCGCTTTGACAACCCGGAAAAGCTGACGATTCAGGACAAGTTTGAAATCCTGCTGTATCACTGCAAAAAGCAGCACGGCTACAGGGCACTTGAAATATTGATTACCGGAAATCAGCTGGATAAGCCGGTAGAGTCGGACGAAGGAATTTCCTACAGGGTGACAGCAAATGATATAGAGCGGATTTATGCTACAAAGCAATACCTGCTGACCAGCTTTGAAGACAAGATGAACATCATCGCGCAAAGGATCTATCAGATGTACAAGGGTTACGGTGTTATCGATGAAATACGGGACATGCGCATCGATGGTGTATCGGGCGGAGTATCCGGCATTCCTTCAACCTTTCATGAGGAGGTTGACCTGTCGGTGGGTATCTCCATTGTTTCATCCCTTCCGGCCAGCCATGATTCCATCTGGGTGTTTTTCAAGGGAAAAACCATCCATCTTTCCTTTTTAAGCTTCGGCAGTGAATCCGAGCTGATCCGTGTTTGTAAAAACATATACCGTTACAATTACCCCGGGCAGTTAAGTGAAAGCAACGGCTACAAGGTGAATGAAATGAAAGACGGCAGCCGCGTGGTGGTTGTCAGGCCGCCCTTCGCCGAATCCTGGGCCTTTTTTGTACGGAAGTTCGATTCCATTGAAAAGGCCGAACCGGAAGAGCTTATCACCGATAAAGGAAAGGAAATCCCCATCGGGTTGATCAAATGGCTGATAAAGGG
>JAEZBW010000576.1 GCA_023426765.1 Bacillota bacterium | reverse complement strand
GTCGCCGCTCACCGTCTATGCCGCCGCATACGAGGACAAGGTTGACTTTCAGATTACCGTAAACCCAGACGGCAGCGCCGATTTTTCCGAGACGCATACGGTTTCTTTTTACGGCAGCCAGGAATACACCCGCTACGGACGCATATACATATATCCCCCGGAGCGTGCCATGGACGGCTGGTTCGTAACCGTGGACGGGGAGGAATGGAAAAGACTGGACAGACCTGATAACGACGGACGTCCCGACGGAAGATTTGCCGTTGAATACAACGATGAGGGCGCGGTGGTTACCATGTACCACCGCAGCAAAAATAGGCCGCGCACCTTCTCCATATCCTACCATGTGGAAAATGCCGTGAACCTGTATAACGACGCGGCAGAGTTTTTTTGGAATTTGACAAGCAAAAATGAAATATCAACCGTCAATACACTGACGGCACGCGTTACGGTTCTCGGAGGGATGGAAATGCGTGAGGAGGATTTCCGCATATGGGCGCACGGTCCGCTGGACGGTGTGTTCCATAAAGAAAGCGCCAATACGGCCAGTCTTTTGGTAAGCTCTGTCCCGGATAGCAATCCTGTGGATATTCGCATTGTGATGCCTCCCGGACTGTTTACGGGGGGGAAAGTGATCCGCGAAAGTGTTCTTGACAACATCCTGGGCCAGGAACAGGAGCTGGCGGACAGGGCAAACATCGAACGCGCCGAACGCGAGGAACGCGATCGGCGTTGGGCGGAGGAAGCGCTAATATATGAGCAGTGGCGAAAGGACCATCCCATCCGGGCATGGATGGATGATGCAGCGTATGCTATCTTTGGTTTCATCAACGAAGCTGTAAGCAGTACCGTATTGTTCATCTCCATATTCGGAGCGATTCCGTTCGTGTTTGTTATGAGTTCTATAAATACGCGTAAAAACAAGAAAAAGAGGGAGGGAATGCGCCTGAAGCCCACTGTTTCTCCGGAGTATTACCGCTCACTGCCCGACCGCCGCCCACCCGCTCTTGCCGGATGTCTGGCAGGATTTTATGAAGGCAAAAACGCAGGCAACCAGTTCACCGCCACGCTGATGGATATGACTTTAAAAGGTCATCTTCAAATGCGTCGTGAAGGCAGGAATATCTTCCTGATTCCAAAGGAGAGCGGCTCACCGCTTCTGAACCATGAAGAGATTATCCTCGATATGATCGACGGCGCAAGAGACGAGGCTCCCTCGATCACCATCAGGAGCTTTCAGTCCTATATCCGGAAGCATGCCGAATGGTCTGTAAAAAAACGGGGTCTTTTTGCAGCAAGCTTAGACGAACAACTCGACCAGCAAATAGAAGCAACGCTGATAGCTCCTGCTAAACGTAAGAAGAAGGCTACTTTGCTCATATCATCGCTGGTCGGTTACTTTATTATAGGCATACTTTTGAGCGGCTTAGACTTTGGCTACATAATTCCTATGGCGCCTAAGCTTATTGGTCTTGTAATTGGTTTTGTATGGGGGTTAATCCTTTTATTTGCAACAGGCCTGGGGAGCGTTTTCAGGCTGTTATCCCAGAAGGATGAAGACAGTTTGGCGCTCTGGCAGGCGTTCGGACATTTCATTGATGACTTTACAACCTTTGACGAAAAGGATGTGCCCGATATTTCCGTCTGGAAGGAATACCTTGTATATGCCGTAGCGCTGGGAAAAGGTGAAAAGCTCATCCGCGACCTTGCGCTGCACTATCCCAACCTGCAGCAAATCGAGGATGGCACGTATTTCTCCTGTATGCTGATGGACGGACATTTTGACGATAAAGTATTTACGTCAATAAACGATATCCAAAAAGAGGCGTACCATGTGAGCACATCAGCATCAAGCTCGTCAGACGGCGGCGGCGGAGGCGGAGGGTTCTCCAGTTCCGGCGGCGGCAGCGACAGCGGCAGCGGCGGCGGCTTTGCGGATTGAGCGCAGGGCGTTCCATTTCACAGTAGAAATGAAAACCCTTACTGGAAAAAACAATGAACAGCTATTGAAAATAAAGAAAACTGACGCCGTTTTGATTCCGGCGTCAGCTTTTTTTTTGTATGGGCTTTTTTGTTTTTATTCTGCCCGTATCATTGGATTTTGTTCATTTTTTTTAGGATATCAATACACCGCGTTCATTTTTCCGTCTTCGTCCTCCTCGTATAAAAAGCCTGAGACTAATTCGTATACAAATGTCTGTTCCGGGACATATACGCCGTTTTTGTACGAGCCGTATGAAAAATAAGGGATGTTTACAGTACGATCTTCGTCATAATCATCGGTAAACTGGCTCGATCGCACCTGCGTTATTCCGAACTTATAGACATAGGCGTCCGGATCCCTGCCGGATTCGGCCAGGCATCTCTTTATCTCCTTCATCCCGTACCCTATTTGCTTCCAATGAGTGAAATCACCAAATAAGCCGGATGACCTGTCGTCCTCGTCCCATAAGAGCCCGCCGGTTTTGACTTCTCCCACCGGCTTTCTAAAGACGTAGCACAGCACAATACGCCAATCCCCATACCCCCTTCGCTCCATATCGAAGGTCATGTACACGAATTCTCCGGTGTCCGGCAGGAACCCTTCAATGTCGTATAGATAAAGGTGATATTCTTCGCTCTCGTAGGAATCGGTGAGCCTGAAATCGAGGGAGATGAGGGTATCCAGCAGATTGTCAAGCGCGTCTAGCACCTCTTCCGTCAAATTCTCGAAGATGAGAACATTGATATCGCCGAAAATTTTCCCAAATTCGTCTGACGGCTCGCCAAGCTCCCAAATCTCATCGATGAGGGCATCCTCGTAGGGCGCTTTTTCTTTGGGTGCGGCGGGTTCGGGCTTTGTGGTCGGTGCTTTTGTCGGTGTTGCATCGGGTGCGATGATGTCTCCCCGGCCCGTTTCTTCTGCGTTTTCGCGTATCCCGTCGGCTTCGCTGCGGAGCGTCTCGCCGCCGATAAAGCGGATGTCAAAGCGGTCGAAGCTGTCCTGATAGGTTTTATAGGCGTTGGGATAGGGGAGAAACAACAGCGCGCCGTACCGCTCTCCCACCGCGCCTACGCGCAGACCGCTGTTATCATGCCACTTCAACAAATCCTCGCCTAAAAAGATATTTTCGTCCGGCGCCCTGCAATCGAAATAATCGAACAGATTGTTGCTCTCGCTCCTGTCGGCGAACTCGGCAAAGGTCAGCGTCATCTCCAGGCCCGTCATTTCATCTTCAAAGGCGACTCCGTCGCTGAGGAACACCCGCTCGCTGAATTGAGCCGGAATCGTTACGGTGCAGCCGTACGCGGGGTAGTAAATTGTCCGCATTTCGGTATTGCCGCCCTCTTCGCCGGGCAGGACGATGGAAAACAGCCCCGCCATGGGACCGTATATTTTTTCATATTCTCTGGGGTAGTAGAAGTCGGCGTAATACCGCATGCCGTCGCGGTATGCGATCACCCGCTCGAAGTTCTCGTACCCGTAATATTTTTTGTCGCTGAAGCGGACACTGTATTCGCCTTCAATGTCGGCTTTTTCATAGGGGCTTTGCTCGATCAGCTCACGCAGCGAGGTTTCGTCCTCGTCGTAATAGGTGAAAAGCAGGATGTATGCGCCCATCGCCGGATCGGCAAAATACGTGCCGTCGTTGGTACCGGAGGTCACGACTGTAAATACATCGGGGTAGTAGAGATAGCATCTGTCGGCGGGCGAATAATAGGACGCCATGCCGAAGCTCCCGGGCTGCGCTTCTTTGTATTTGTCCTTTAAAACGTCGGATTTGTAATCGGGGGAAAGGGCTTCGCTGACCCATATGCCCTTCCCGATAAAGCGGCACTTGATGAGTCTTCGCATCTCCTCGAACACAAACGAATCGCCGTCGGCGTAGCTTAGATCGGCGTTGACGATGTAATGCTCGCCGAGCCCTGCATATGTGAAGGTCTTTTGGCCATTGCCGCTCTTTTCGGCGGTGTACCAGTCATTGCCCATTGCGAGCACAAGGCTGTATTCCGAATTTTTAATAAACCCCTCCAGTTCATCCATGGAGGAATAAGGATTTTTTTCAAGCTTAACACGCAGGGAGGCGCCGCTGCGCGTATCCTTAAAGAGCAGCGAATTGTCTTCGAATTTCTCCAGTATTGTCAGTTGTGAAGGATAATAAAACAAACACTCCGCCGGTTCGATATAATAAACCGAATAATTGTGGTTGTAATCGTCGACACCCTTTTTATATCCCGTCTGTTTGCTTGCCAGCGCCGAGACCACGCCGGCAATCTTGCCCGGATCCTTGCCGGTATTGTTGCTGACAACCTTCGCCTTTACCGTGCTGCTCCCGACCTTGACGTAGACATCGTCGCCTTTTGCGGTAAAGGCGTTACCGTCCTTTGTCGTGCCGCGCACGCCGTCAATATCGGCTGTGTCCTCCAAATCGACGACGACGATCTCAAGCTCGAGATCGTCGGAGGTATAGAGGACAGCGTCGCCCTCAACGGCGTCCGGCGTTAGGGGATTGGAGGCATTTAATGCCTCGAGGAAGCCCAATATGCCCGCGACGCCCAAAATCGCAAGGATCAAAAAGAGTAAGGCGCCGATTGCGATGAGTACAATGTAACGTTTTTTCATGACAGTGTAACACCTCCTTGATTGATTAAGTATCGGTCACTCCCCGCGCCTGAATTGGCGCCGCAGCGTATTCCTTGTCAAAAGAAAATATACGGCAGGGGGCGCGACGCCAACCACCCAAAAGAGAACGCCTACCGGAGCCAGTTCAAGCAAAAAAAGCGGGACGCTTCCGGCTGTTCCGAGCAAAGTGGAAATAATGATCATGATGTGTGTCGCGGCTTTCGCACCGCGCAAGGATATGATGCCGGCGACCAACCCAACAGCCGCGCCGGCAAAGCCTAACCCAATGACACTGACATAGGAAAGCGGCACTGAGCGCTCGCTGCCCGGATCGGGGACGCCACCCAGGAAAAAAGCGTAAAAAAGCATCACGCTCCAGAACAAGATGCCGATAAAACTCCCCACAATTAGCAATATGCCGGGAACCTTCGATGTTTTTTGCTTTTTATTCATATCATTTTCCGCCTTTCCTCAATCTATTTCAACGTAATGGCCGCGCAAATGCGCCCATTCAGAGCTTTCCGAAGCGAAAAAGTCGATGGCATTGCAATCGTCATAAAGATAAAACGATATCGCACCGAATTCCGCCATATGGTCATTATCCGGATAAAGATACGCAGGGCCTTCAAGCACCGTTTGTCCGTTCCGAAGAAGCGTAATCTCGAACCAAAAATCCTTATAGCTGACCAGGGAAATTTCAATGGAGAATTCATCGCTTATGTACGTGCCCCACCACGGGATCTGATCCTCAGGGGCGTCCGACATGGCTGCATCGGTATAGTTGCCGCGTAAATGCGCCAATTCAGAGGTTATCGAAGCGGAAACGGCGATAGCATTGTTATCGTCCTGAAGATTAAACCATAATCCGCTGAACTCCGCCATACGGTCATTATCCGGATAAAAAAACGCGGCGCCCGCATAAGACGCGGTTCCACCCGACTCGGGGAGACTAAACTCGAACCAAAAGCCTGTATCGCTGACTTCGGTAATCATAAGGAAGAACGCATCGCCTATGTACAAGCTCTCCCATTCGGGCATATTTCCAGGATCGGAATCTTCGGGGCCGGGGTTCTCCGGGATGAGATCTCCGCGGCCGGAGCTGTCCGCGGCCGGATCGCCGCGTTCGGAGTTGTCCTCGGTCAGATCACCGCGGCTGTCGGGTGTGGGCGTATTGTCGGCAGCAACAGGGCTGTTCGTCACGGATGGCGGTGTGTTATCACTTCCGCCTGTTTTGTTGGTGCATCCCGCCGTAGTGATTAAGGCTAACGCAAGCAGAAGCGCAAGAGTAAAGGCCAGTGGTTTGCGTTTCAAAAAACTTGTTTTCATCATATTTTCCCCTCCTGAAATAAAGCTTCGTTTTCTTTGTTTTTTTCCATCCTTGACTGTTCTCACTTTCCTCACGGGTTTCATGGTTTGTTCTCTCCTGTCGCATTCATGCTTGTGTTAATTTTTATTTTATCGCGTCAACAAAAATCAGCGTCAGCGCGGCGTACGCGCCGAGCGCAAGCGCAGGCAAACCCAGCAGGACAGCCAACGCCGTCAATTGTTTGCTTTTTTTCTGACGCGCGGCAACCGCACAGATAATACACCCTGTTAACGCCGCAGTAAACAAAACAACCGCAATCCATAACTCCATGATGATCCTCCCCCTTCACCCGTATACTCCGGACCGTTTATGTCCCGGCACGATCCAAGGGTAGCAGAAAAATTTCTCCCTGTGTGAAAGGTTAAGAAATCTTAACCTTTTGGGCAAAAGAATTTTACGGTGCTCTATTCTAATAAATTATGGTAAAATGATTTGGAGGTGATGGAATGAAAAAAGCAAAGCTCCTGCTGGTGGAGGATGAAACCGATGTGCTCGAAATCAACCGGGAATACTTTGAAGGCAAGGGGTATGAGGCAGTCTGTGCAGCCACCCTTGCAAATGCGCGGTTTCAATTAGAGGAACACTCTCCCGACCTGATCCTGTTGGATGTGATGATGCCCGATGGCTCCGGCTTTGACTTTTGTGCCGAGCTGAGGCAAAAAACCAATGCTCCCATCATCTTCCTGACCGGCAGGGATGAAAATGAGAGTGTGATAAAGGGTCTATTGCAGGGCGGGGACGATTATGTCACCAAGCCCTATGATTTAAATGTGCTGAGTGCACGGGTGGCGGCGCAGCTTCGCAGAACCGGCGTTATGACTGCCGGAAAAATCGAGCTTTCCCCGCTGACCATTGATTTTTTGGCTGGGGAAGCGACGCTGGCCGGGGAGCGCATCCCCCTGACGCAGAAAGAATTGCAGCTTCTCGGCTGTTTTGCCCTGTTTGCGGGGCGGCGGCTCAGCTTCGAGGAAATCTATCGCCGTGCGTGGGGCGAAACTTCTCACACCGCTTCCGGGACGATCAAGACCCATGTGGCAAATCTGCGCAAGAAGCTGAAGCTGGATGAGAACGGCTGGTTTGAGCTGGTAAGCTCCGGCAGGAGCGAGTACATCTTCAGCAAGGTGCGGTATTAGTACCTTATTGCTGTAAAACATCAAATGAAAACAAGAATTTGATGTTTTACAGCTGTAGGGTCCCGCTATTCCGGTTGCGGGCATCGCCCGCTTTAGTACAGTACGGGCAGGGTAAATAAAACGGAGGTTCCGTGCCCTTCCTCGCTTTTAATCCATATTACTCCGCCATGCTGTTCCACAATGTGCTTGCAGATATACAGTCCAAGTCCGGTGCCGGTATCCTGACTGCCACCGGATTTTTGTTTTGGGCTGAACCGCTCAAAAATTCGGGGAAGCCGTTGGGGATCGATACCTGTACCGGTGTCCTCCACACAGACTGCGATATTAGAGCCCTCCCGCCTTGCGGACACGGTAATCAGACCATTTTCTGTAAACCGCACCGCGTTGGAAATCAGATTGACGATGACCTGCGAGATTCGCGCGGGATCGGCATGTACGGCGGAAATTTCGCTTTCGATGCGTATATCCAGCCGGTTTTGGTTCTTATTTAGTATCGGGTAATGGGTTTCAACGGCGGTATGGATGATTTCATCCACATAGCAGCGCACCGGCTCCATAACCATGCGGCCTTCCTCCATGCGGGTCACATCCAGAATCTGCCCCACCATCAGGGAAAGCCGCTCCGCCTCAGAGGAAATGAGCGTCATCCGGCGGGATACCTCCGCAGCCTCCAGCGTGTCCGGCTGCTGTACAAGCAGCTTTGTTGTCTGCGCATAACCGGACATCACCGTCAGCGGCGTTTTCAATTCATGGGAGACATTGCCTAAAAACTCGGTTTTCATCCGGTTCAGTGTTTCCAGCGCATTCTTTTCCGTCTCCAGCTTCTCCTCCGCTTGTCTTGCTTCGGCCAGAAGCCGGTTGTTCATAAGAAACAGGGAAACCGTCTGCGCCAGTACGTATACCAGCATGGCCATTTCCGATATGGGCGCATTGGGCCCGTCGCCGAAAATATCACTGTACATTAAAATATCCGACAGAGCGGCAAGGAAAAAGACCGCGATGCCATATATTGCGGCGGCCTGCTCCTTTGTCGGGCGGCGCATGTTCCAAAACAGCCCGGCAATGCCGGGAACGATGCATAACACCAGCAGTATCTGATAATAGACCAGTACCGAGGTATAGAAAATGGAATCCCCAAACAGTACGCATATACCATAAACGCAGGAACCGGCGATTGCCGTATATTGAACGCCCCGCAGAAACCGGCCTGTGGCGTATTGCCCGAGATACAGAGAAAGGAAAACAGTCAGCAGCACCACGCTCAGGTATTCCAGCATGAACGAGAGCTTCCCGTTTATGTGAAAGTATGTCCATGCCTGGCTTTGCAGGCATTCCCGCAACGCCATGACAACGCAGGCCAGTGCGAAATACAGGGTCACTCTTTTGTGGGACAGCAACAGGTAAATGCCCAGCAGCAGTACCGCCGCACACAAAAGCGCGCCTGCGGCTGCCATACCCTTAATCCGGTCAAAAGCGAAGGGATCGGAAGCTGTTCTTCCATTGCTCAGGCTCAGCCCCGCAAGGGACGCGCCTCGTTTGGCATGATAGAACTGGGCGCTGTGGAGGATGATTTCCATTTTGCCGTTTACGGCGGATGCGTTGAAGCTGATGTTATTTTCCCATACCTCTGTGGTCTGCTTTGTAGTTCCCGGCTCACCGGTTTTCGCAGTCAAGCTGCCGTTTACATAGACGCACATGGCATGACGACCGGAAAGGGTAAAGGTCAGGTTATATACCGTGCTGTTATCCGGAAGTCTCAGAACGAAACTTTGGGAGAGGTAATCGGTACG
This sequence comes from Bacillota bacterium, assembly GCA_023426765.1. GTDB lineage: Bacteria > Bacillota > Clostridia > DSM-8532 > DSM-8532 > JAAYJG01. Next base: position 5,207 of record JAEZBW010000576.1, on the reverse strand, counting down.
CAGTTCAGCGTATCGATCAATGCTTTCGGGTACGGCTGTATCCACATTTTCCGGCGTCAGGTAGACGCCGGGGTAATAGCTCTTACCGGGAAACAGGCGGATAACCGTTTTATCTAAATCCGTTATCCCGGTCAGGTCGTAAACGCCATTTTGCTCCGTGACAGTGACGCTTGGGTATTCTGCGCCTGCAAACCACGCCCACGCAAGCCTGACCAGCACCGTCAGCGCAGCCAGGGTGAGAAGCGCCGCCAGCAGAATGGCCGGAAGCTTATGTTTTTGTATCACCTTCGAGAAACGAAAAGTTTTTGGTTCCTCTGCCATGGCGGTTTCCTCCTTCTTTGCGTGGCGCAGCATAAAATGAAAAAAGTTTTATGGTTTTATGAAATTATTAAGCCCAATTACTTTTTTCATTTTATATATAATTTTAGCATAACGTCTGACGAATGAAAAGCAGACGCAAAAACAGGCGGAAAAGTAAAAAAACTTTTTTCATCTTATCTATCCTTTCTGAAAAAACACAATCACAGTTTTGTGATTGCGCCCACAAACGAAAAAAAAGATGCTATGCTGGAAACCACAGGAAGGAGGGAGCACTTATGCCGGAAATAATAAGTGTGCATTCAGGGGGGGATATGCTGGACATTCATTTGGATAACGGCAACATCCTGATGCTGGACTGCGCCTTGCTGCTGCGGCAGCCGGGCTTTGAGGAGCTTAAGGAAGATGACCGCGTGCTGTATCCTCATGCGAAAAAAGACCGCATTTACTGGCGGGACGGCCCGGAGCTGACGATAAGCCAAATCATGGCGCTGATGGCCGCCAGCAGCAAATAAACGCCGGATACCCGGTACGGGAATCGGTAAGCATTCGCCGGATACCCGGCAGAAAAGGCTATAGAAGAGGTGAACCGATGGAACGAATTCGTAAAATCCTGGGCTGGTACAGTCCCTATCCCCATGTCAGGTGGATGCGGTGCGGCGCGCTCCTGATTACGCTGGTCTTTGCCATCACCGACTTATCCAAATATGCCGATTTGGGGCTGTTTGAGTTTCTTTTGTCTGCCATACTAACCGCCGTGGTATTCGTCGTGGTTATGGTGATATTCCTGCTGCTCGAGTCGGTTGTCAACACCATCCTGCGCGCGGGGAAGCAGAAAACAAACCGTGAGGAATTGCAGGAAATCGGCTCTGCGGAGATGCTGGAGCTTGATAAGCTGAGGATAAAAGCCCAGAGGATGAGCCGTTTATTTGTGATTGGGCCGGTGGCGTACGTCTTGAGCATTTTCTTCTGCTACTACTATATCGTAAGGGAAAACGTCGCGGGCGGCGTTGCATCTTTTATCGCGGGGCATCTTTTTCTGGCTGAAGCCTGGTATGTGAAGTTGTCTGCGGGCCGGAAGTACAAGAGCGTCTTTAAGGATCAGGTTGTAAAGACAGGCCTGGAGTCGGTTCTGAGTGATATGAAGTTTGATCCCAATCGAACCCTTGACGAAAAAGCAGTCCTGGACTCCCAGCTTTTTCCTAAATATGACATTTACAACGGAAACGATTACCTTTCGGCGACTTACGGCCAAACCCATTTCACACAATCGGACATCCATCTGATAGAGGAGCGCGAGGAGCTATACCGTGACAAAGACGGGGAGTGGAATACACGGATCAAGCACGTTACACTTTTCCGCGGGCGGCTTGCGGCGTTCGATTACGACGCAATTTCCAACGAACCGGTCTTTGTGTTTGACAGGCGTGGAAACAGATTTAAAAAAGGCGTGACGGAAACTGAGCTTCACGCTTTCAACAAAAAATTCGTTGTTTCGGCCGACAGCCCCACGGCGGCTTTTCGCATCCTGACACCGCCGGTGCTGGAAGGGATTGTACTGGCCTCGGAGAAGCTGAAATGCCCTATGTACATGTCGTTTATCAACGATAAAATCTATGTGGCGCTGTCAAACGGAGACGCCTTTGAAGCACAAGCTCACGGTGACATGACGCTGAGCGAGCAGCTGAGGTTTTTCCGCGGAGAATGGATCGAACGAGAATGTTTCTGCGGGTGAATATCGGTTAACCGGTCAAAACCTGAGCATAACAAAGGACGCCTCCGGGAACCTTCAAAGCGTTTTCCTTGGCCAGGGGAAGCATGCGGCTGATACAAATGGACAGAGAATATTGGTTGAAAGCGCCGAAATTGTCACAGTAGAAGTGAATTATGGTGGTAAAAGCATTGAATTGTACGGGGATGATCCAACGGGTTTACAGATTTATGCTCCGGGGATTCAAGAAGTGCTTTGGAATAATGTATCGGTACCATTTACCCGACAGGGGGATTACATTTTTATATCGTAAGACAGTGATGATACAGTTATTACGTCTGCGTTCGGGAGGTTTATAGGATGCGATTCATGGTTTATGGAGAAAAAAATAAGAAGGTGCGATGGTCTGCTTTACTGTTGAGTATATGCGTCCTGTGCGCGTTGTTTACATTGCCGTCCGCAGTTTCTTCTGCATCAAGCCAGGAGGAGTTGGTGGATATCAAAGCCCATTGGGCAGAAGCGGTGATCCTAAAATGGGTGAACCAGGGCCTGGCAAAGGGCTATGGTGACGGCCGATTTGGCCCGAATGACAGCATTACCCGGGCGGAATTTGTAACCCTTCTAAACCGCATATTCGGCTATATAGAAAAATCCGAGAAAAGCTTTCCGGATGTAAAGGCAGGGGCTTGGTATGCCGCGGAAATTGCAAAGGCATATCAGGCAGGCATTATAAGCGGCGACAGCAATGGAAACATGAACCCGGAGGCGGTGATCAGCCGACAGGAAGCGGCAGTGATATTAGCCCGGGCCTTCTCACTGGCAGGAGATAACCTCGATGCCGCACTGAAATATTCCGATGTGGGGCAGATCGCCGAATGGGCATTAGGCTCGGTCGGCACCATGACAAAGAAGGGCTATGTGACCGGACGGCCAGGCAACCTGTTCGCGCCCAAGGCGAATCTCAGCCGCTGTGAAGCGGTGAAGATGATCGACAATGTGATGGGAGAGTTGATCAACGCAGGCGGAACCTATACCAGGGTGGTCCCCGGGAACATGGTGATATCGTCACCGGGTGTAACCCTGAAGGATACATATATCGCAGGAGATTTATACCTGACCGGGGGTATCGGCACAGATACGATACAGCTTATTGGCGTAGCGGTAAAAGGGAAGACCATTATCGCAGGCTGCATCGAAAGCATTTCATTGACGGATACGCTTTTGGAGCAGGATGTTCTGGTTTTGAATGAAGAAGGAACAGTAACAATAACGGCTGAAGGCCTCACCGAGGTGGGAAATGTAACGATACGCCGGAACGCAGTTCTGTCGGAGAAGAATCTGACAGGATCGGGTTTTAGGAATATCAAAATCGGCGGTAAGGTTATTGGAAAAGAAATCGTTCTAAAGGGTGCTTTTGAATCTCTTTCCTTGCTTTCAATAGCACACAGAGCTGCCTCAGCCTGAATACCGGTCATTCGCTGCGCTCTTCCATGGCGCCCGATACATCCTTAATGAGCTTTTCCATATTATCCAGATAGGATAACAAGTCTTCATATCCTTTCGGGGTCAGGGATACCCTCGTCACCGTTTTTCTTTTTTCTATCGCCTTCGTTATTTCTACATACCCGACCTCTTCGAGGTTACGAAGCTGAACGGATAAATTGCCGCCCGTCATGTTCAAAGCGGATTTGATCTCATTAAACGGTGCCGGCGCCTCTTCTCTGGTAGCAAGGTATGTCAGTATCATCAATCTGGCCCGTTCGTGAATGGTTTTATTGATTTCAATATCTCTACCGCCCGCCACGTTTTCGCCTCTTTTCTCTTGAAGTGGATATTTGCACCGAAATATACAGGACGAGCATTCCCCCTCCGAAGGTCAGGCTTAAGAGTATCAGCGAATTGACGCGATAGGCTATAAAAAGGGATAACAGTCCTGAAACGAGCATCCAGACCCTGGAGAGTAATGTCTCTCTGATATTGATGATCGACTGCAGATTGATAAAAATAAGTGCCACCAATATCGCCAGCACAGGAACAATTAAAAAGGCCAGATCCGAAACAGAAAGGTATATGATAAAAACAACCATCGCCACGACATGGGGAGCCATCAGCATCCAAAATTTGTGCGTATACAATTCTTCAAACAATGCCATCACATTCATGTCTTGTTTATACCGTCGCAGTACTTTAACAATACTAACGACTTTATTGATCATGAGGCCGACGCTGCAAAAACCGACGAACATATAGAAGCCGGTCTTCACCGCAGCAGGAATTAAGGCATAGCTCCCGTAATTATGTTCAAGCCACAACAGGACAAGGCTGATGAATATAATAAAAATGCCCGTCATAAGCCCGGTGGATTTCAACCCTTCAGATAAGGACACCGACTTTAAAATACTGTTGTTTTTCTTCACGGCTTCCTTTATCAGTTGCAGATCTTTCAGCAGTTCTTCCCTGCCTTCCGTTATATTCACACAATCCCCTCCATTTTTAGTTTATGATATAAACTTAATTATATTATAAACCTATTTACGAAAAAGTCAACAGGAAAAGGGAATGCAGGGAGATTTTCAGCAATCGCCCGCAAAAGCGGAACCGCCGTGGTGTCTGCGGTATTCATCTATGGACTAACATAAGTATTCTTGATTATATCTACAATCCATGATATGGTAATAGAACATGTGTTCTATTAATTTTTATTTATGGGGATTATTATGTTAGCTACCCTAAGTTCTGATATCAAAGTATATGAACAGCGGAACCCAAAACAAAGTCAGTTCTATAAATGCGTAGAAGATCATTTTGAAAGATTAGAAAACATTTGGGACGATTGTTATCAAAAGCTTTATGGGTTTTTAAGACCTCATGTCATGAAGGTTATATATAAATATTTAGATTGTGGAGACTTGCACAAGGGATTCGCAAGGGTAAAATGTTGTGATTGCAATCATGAATACCTGGTAGCATTCTCATGTAAATCCCGGCACTTTTGTCCCTCATGCCACCAAAGAAGAGTAGTCGAATTTGGTGAATATTTATCAACTGAAGTTTTAGAAGATGTTCCACATAGGCAATGGGTGTTCTCCCTGCCCAAGAGACTCAGAGTATACTTTATGTACGATAGAAAACTACTTGTAAATCTAAGCAGATGTGTAAATGATGCCTTATCAGACTA